>CAKQPF010000013.1 GCA_934256705.1 uncultured Prevotella sp. | reverse complement strand
AAAAGGCAAACTCCCTTGTTTTAGTTACCTTTGCGAGGGAAATCATTTTCGTTTTATAGAGGAAAGATAAGGATTTTATTATAGATAAACAAATGTTTCTGCCTATATAATGATAGATATTACCTATCATCAGAAGAAAAACACAAGTATTGGATTGAATAATTATTATATTTTTGTAACTTTGCATTCTGTAATCCAAACTTCATCATTACAAAAAAAATCAAAATCAAAATACATGAAAGCATTTACATACATAGAGCACGGCAAGTTTGCCATGACGGACAAACCGAAACCTGTTATTCTGGAATCCACCGACGCTATCGTCAGAGTGACACTCAGCAGCATCTGCACAAGCGACCTTCACATCAAGCATGGAAGCGTGCCAAAGGCTGTGCCGGGCATCACCGTGGGGCATGAAATGGTGGGAATAGTGGAGGAAATCGGTTCTGACGTGAAAGGCATCAAGCCGGGAGACAGGGTTACTGTCAATGTGGAAACATTCTGTGGTGAGTGTTTCTACTGCAAACATGGATACGTAAACAATTGCACTTCGCCTCATGGAGGTTGGGCTCTCGGTTGCCGCATCGACGGCGGACAGACGGAATATGTGCGTGTGCCACTGGCTTCACAGGGACTAAACCGCATTCCTGACAGCGTGACCGATGAGCAAGCTCTCTTTGTAGGCGACGTACTGGCTACAGGTTTCTGGGCTGCACGCATCAGTGAGATAAGCGAAGAGGACATTGTGCTCATCATCGGAGCTGGGCCTACAGGCATCTGTACCCTACTCTGCGCTATGCTAAAGCAGCCTAAACGCATCATAATATGCGAGAAATCGGAGGAACGCCGCGCCTTCGTGCGTGAGCATTATCCTGACGTTCTGCTTACCACTCCGGAGGAATGTCTCGACTTTGTCAAGGCAAACAGCGACAATGGCGGTGCCGACCGCGTGCTGGAAGTGGCTGGCAGCGACGGCTCCTTCCAGTTGGCTTGGCAGTGCGCACGTCCTAATGCCATAGTGACCATCGTCGCTCTCTACGACAAACCGCAGGTTCTGCCTCTGCCTGACATGTACGGCAAGAACCTTACATTCAAGACTGGCGGCGTGGATGGTTGCGACTGTGAGGAAATTCTCGCTCTCATTGAGCAAGGAAAGATAGACACCACCCCACTCATCACCCACCGTTTCCCTCTCAACCAGATAGAAGAGGCTTACAATATCTTTGAGAACAAGATGGATGGAGTGATTAAGGTTGCGGTGTATTAAGTAAAAAAATTAAGAATCTTTTAAAGATTACTTTCTGCTTCTTCTTGCGGCAAGCACCACATAACCAAGCAAAACGAGGAAAGCAAGGAGGATGCTGATCATCTGAGTGGAGTATTTCTCTGGCTCAATCCATATCTCATGAAAGAAATCCAGTCGGCCAAGCACTTCGACAGGAACCCAGAATACCACCACAGTTGCGATAGCCATGCGGATGTTTGCGCCCCAGGTGGAAAGCTTCAGTTGATTCTTGAAGATAAAGAAACTACCGAAAAGGCAAGCTGCTGCGACTATGCTTGTCACTGGATGATGGTCGCCAAGGAAATTCTTATCATAGCAAAACATGAGCAGGAGATAACTGGTCCAGAGTATCATATTGAGCTCCATGAAGGTGACGATACTGGTATGATGCGTCATCGGACGCGCCGCAATCTCGTTCTTTCTTGAGCGGAAGAGCACGCGCTGCCACCAGTTGATGAAGTTGCATCCATTCTTTGTGGAGAAAACATAAAGCACCATTATCATCATCCACATACCGAAAGTGGCTGGAAGGATGAGATACTCAGGGCGTGTCACCACTTCTCCATTCTCCATCTCTGGCTGAGTGCCCCATCGGGTGGCATAATACTGGAAGAGAAACTCTATCCATCCAGTCCAGAAAAATAGTCCACCAAACAGTCCGCAAAGCGTCTGCTTGGTGTCTCCTTTCACGAAAACGCCGGTGATTACTATGAGAAGGCCCGCCAATCCCATAAAGAAAGCTGAGTAATGCACTGCCTCCGGTGTCATGGTCTTGTCCATTATCATCATCATGGCATGGCCCAAAGGCATGGTAAATAGTACTACGAGAAACGAAACGATTGATTTAATCCAATTGCTTTTCATTGATAGTCAGTGATTTTTGTATAATATAATTCAAAACTAATACGATTTTCACCGTCACTAAAAGCGACATTTTTTTGCCGATGCAAAGTTAATAAATCATTCGCAATCTTGCAATACCTAAAAATGATTAATGTGGTTTTGTGGTTTTGTTGTCTGGTGGTTTTGTTGTTAGTAGCCAGGAAGACAGACCTGACGACAAAGGCACTATATTACATATTAGACTGCAAACCGACCAACCAAACACCAAAGCCACGAGCTTAGGCTGGAAGCCTATACCGAGCGAAGCGAGAGTAACCCGGGACGGAGTCTCGGGATTTACAACCACATAAAAACGGCTGTCTGGAAGACAGTACCTTTGATTTTCTGATTATCTGGTACTGTCTTCCAGACAGCTATTCCCCTCTCTTTTTTATCCCGAGACTTTTGTGTCCCGGGTTACTCTCGCTTCGCTCGGTACTGTCTTCCAGACAGTGACATACGACCCCAAAACATCAATGGATAAAAACAACAAAAAATATATCTTTATCCATTATTTCCATTATTTTTATCCATTGATACTTGTTTATGGTACTGTCTGCCAAACAACCTTACAGAGTGATGTCATCAAAATCCCATCCGCTATTGGTATCACTATTGTCAATATCGAATATCACGTCGTCATCATCTGGCGGATCCGAGTTAATCTGCGCCTTCGATTGCGGAGCCATTTCAAGGATATCGTCAGCATCCATGACGTAAAGCTCTATGGTAGGCCTAATATAATCTTTTAGTTTCATATTCGTCATAGCTTATGTCAGTTGTGCATCTTCTTTCCATTCACGATATAGAATCCCTTAGGAAGGGCATTGAGAGACGTGCCTGCCTTGCCCACTTTCCTTCCATCGAGAGTGTAAATGCCGTCTGAGTATCTTGCCACTGTGGTGGTTCCGAAATCATTGTCATTGATGTCGTCGATGCTCAGAGGCTCATTGATATCGTCGATGAACACTGCAAACTGCGCCTTTGCAGCAGAGGTCTGTGGCACATGATACCGGAACCAGCATCTGAAAGCCTTGGATGCACCGCCATTCGGTCTGTATTTCATGACGGGTTTTCCATCCTCTGCCACCGTGATGGCATAGGCATCAGCCATCGGCGAGTGTCCTTTGAGGAGGGTATTTCTGTTGTTCTCGCCACTTGTAGTATAGTTGCGGGTAAGCATTCCGTAGGCTGTTACCGTGCCATTGTGCGAGTCAGAGTTTGTGGTCTGTCCCTTTATGACGTAGGAATACCGTCCATCGCCCTTCATTCCCTTGAAGTCCCAGTGGTCGAAATAGCCGTCAGTCTTGGTCTTGGCAATGCCTTCCACCATATTTATATTCTCTATATCATAGTAGGAGCAGTCTGCTGACCCGCCGACACTCTTCTCTTCATACGTCTTTCCATTGTCTGCCCAGTGGAAGAGGTAGGCAGTGTATTTATCTGTCTTGCTGCCTTTTATCTTTCCTTCTTCCTTAATCTTGATGAGATAAGGCGTCATTGGCTTGAGCCAATAATCCGTCCCATCAGTTGTTCCATCTGACGTGGTATATTTTCCTGTTTCCTTTACCGTCTTGAAATATATCCTCTTGTCGTTGATGGATGACAATTCGGCAAGCCTTGCATCTTCGCCGAATGCGCCCACAAACTGCGGCTTAGTCAAACCGACTGGAAGAATAATGGTATTCCACTGATTATGAGTGAAAGTGCGATGGAGCAGCAGATGCTTGTTTACCGTGTCAGTGCTCTTGTATTTATGTATGCAACTGTCGAGATGATTCAGCGTCTCATCGTTTTCATCAAGCAAAAGATATGGCTCATGCGTCTCTTCTCCGCCATATAAGAGGCGGAAATTATCGAAGGCGGTGAAGTCGGAAGTATAATTTATATTACTACCATTCTCTGTGTTATACAATTTTTTCCATTGTGTCTCCGGAATTTGAACGCCCAACTCAATGGTAGCAGGAGATTCTTTTGACGCATTATGGATATAATAAATCAATTGCGTTGCTGTCTTCTCCACTCCGTTAGGGTAAGCATGAGCATCATTCATATATACCGCTGCATTATACATCGGTACAGCCTGGTCGTAAGGCCAGTAAGCATTTTCTTGTCTCAGGATATGAAGACTGTCTCTCAGCCATTGGTCTGTAATCTTCAGAAGTGGTGTTTCGAGAGTCTTACTTTCTGAGGCACCACCTTCTTTGATGACAGAATAGAGCTTTGCATCCACTGTGCTAAGTCCCTGGCATCTTACCACATACCATCCCGGACGTGTAACCTTTACAGACTGATACATCTTGCCATAACCGCCATTCTGCACTGTGGTGCATGTGTATCTGGCATGGTTTGCACAGTAATCAATACTATTTTCACCTCTGTCTGTAGCGTCTGCTACGAAATTAAAATAATCACTCTTACCAGTATTATAGTTATTATCATCCACATTTGTCTTATAATATCCGTCATACCCTATACGTAGATGTGCATGGGAATAGTAGTCAGCCTGACTGTCCTGATTCTTGTCATTCAGCAATGTTTCATCCACTTTCCAGTTATTCAGGTCCGCACTGTTTCGAGAAAAGTCAGGATCAGAAAGCATGAATGACATATCTACAGTCTCTTTGAGCACGCTGGTCTGCTTCTTCACCAAGTCAATATAATCTTTTATGGTAACGAATCTCCATGTGCCATAATCATCTGTAGGAACAGTTTCTGTCATCTTGACATTCAGAAGTCCTTCCGTAAAGTGGTCGATATACGTTCTCTTACCATCCTTATCCACTGTGCTATAATAGAAATGTTGTTTTTCTGCATCTTTATCCTTATATTCTGATTTTCCGGAAATGAAATCTTCTGACACTGTCATATAATATGTAGCCTTCTTAGTGTCTGTTTTAAGACTTCCTGTCTCAAGATTTACGTTCATATCGAGGGCAAGACGGTATTCACCGGGAACACCTGTCGAAATCAGACTCCAACGGGCGAATTCCGGCTTTGCATTTCCATCTGTTGTGTATAGTTTTCGGTCAGTATATACACCTGTCAGTTTCTCAGGCGCAGCACTGTGATTGTCTGGTTTTCCAGAGAATGCAATGAATTTTCCTTCTTGTCCTGACGCACTTTCACCTTTGGTGATACGTCGCGAAATAAACAACGCAGGGACTGTGTCTTCTGGCGAGTCGGAATAGATATATTCTGTTGATTTACTGCCAAGTTTGAAAGCCTTTCCTGCAGGATCCAATATGAGATTGCCGTCAGCATCTGAAAGATATTTTCCATTAGACGGATTATACTTAAACCTTACAAGTTTTCCAGCCTTCTCAGCTTCGTATGGAATGCTATAATGATATATGCCCTCGGTAATAGTCAAACCATCTTTGGTAATGCTAAAGATTATATTATTAGGGTTAGAGATTTTGGTTTCTGTTTGGGTAGTTGTGGAATTATATGACCCATGTACACGGATAGTCTTAGAGGAATTGGTATAATATACATGAAGATTATACACACCATTCTCTGCCCATTTTTCTACATTGTTGCCTAAAGAAAATATATTTTCAAAATTGGCGATACATTCTGACAAATCAGCATTGATTACCAATTTGTCGCCATTTGCCAAATCCAAATCTGTAAGTTGCTCTGAAATGAATTTTTCATTGTTGGGTTCAAAAACGCCATCTCCTATTTCAGAGGGAGATTCGGTACAAATCCCTATTCTTACATTTTTGACGGTCTTATCCGCCTTTATTATTTGAATAGAATAATACTTGGCTTTGCTCCTTCCTGTTCCTTCTTTACTTCCCAGATACATAGAACTACTCTTCGTAATGAGTTTGTTCCATCCGTCCGTTTCTGAGCCTTTGCCAGCACTGTTCAGACCTTCATGATCAACATCCTCACCAGATTGTGTCAAAATAATTCCAGGAGTCTCAGGGTATCTCAGGTATTTATCCTGATTATTCAATGTTTCTTTATCACGCAACTGCAACCAAACAGGACAAGGCACAGAACCGAGACGCGCTGAAGTACCCCAGTAACCGCCGAATGTAAGGAATTTGCCAGTTCCCTTATTATAGATTACGAATATCTTGCTTGCCTCTTCATCTTTCATGTTTGTGCTGATAGTGCCTGGATTATCCAGCGTAGCAAACTTGGCATAATTGTCCATAGTTATCACTTGACCGGGTGCTTCAGCATAAATATCAGATACTGAAACTATTGAGGATTGTGATGTCTGAGCCATCATGGAAACGCATTGTGGCTCCAAGACCGCAATAAAGGCAATGACAAATGATAAGATTGAATTTCTTCTGCTGAAGAAAATAAACAGATTATTCATAATGGTTGTGTTTAGTGTCAGTCAGGAAAGCCAGCATACAGCCACCCTCCTAAGCACTGTCAGGTTTTAAGAATTGTGTCGTAACATGAAAACGTATCGCGTTTGTCGTCAATCGTATTCCGTTAGTCGTCGTTTAGTTTTCTAATTTATGGTTGTGTCAATACTCGCATTTGCATATTTATGCAATAGCATACAAAGTTACGATTATTAAAGATAAAACATTAAAACCCACCCGAATAATTCACATCATTTAATTTTACCCCCCCCCGATTTTGCACTATTTAACATTAGATGACACAATATAACTATTAAACGACTAATTATGTCAGGACAACAACACTGAGCAAAGCAAGAGTAACCGCTACTCAGTAAATAGGGAATGTAAAAGAAATCATGTACGGAAAAACAGAACAAAAGAGCGATGGCAAAGGTATTATCACGCAAGAGCGAAGCTTTCACATCGCAATATCATAGCTTTTACCTCCTTATAGCATAGCTTTTGCAGCCTAATATCTATGCTTTTACACCCTAAAAACTATACTTTTGCAACGCTTTGTTTATCAATACGTTACAACACCGCTCCCATATCCCCATCCACAAACGGAAAAATAGAACAATTCCCAACCAAGGAAGCCACTGTGCCAACGGCTTTTACCGTTGGACGCAAGAAACCATTGCTACAAAAAAAGACTTGCCCATCACCATCTTCCGACGGCAATGAGCAAGTCTGTATATATTTTTCTAATCTATGATTAACCCTGGATAGCAGCAACGCCTGGGAGCACCTTACCCTCGATAGCCTCAAGAAGAGCGCCACCACCAGTAGAGATGTAAGACACCTTGTCGGTAAGACCGAACTTAGTGCAGCATGCTACTGAGTCACCACCACCGATGAGAGAGAATGCGCCCTCTGCTGTTGCAGCTGCAATAGCATCACCGATAGCCTTTGAGCCTGCTGTGAAGTCGTCGCACTCGAATACTCCGGCAGGACCGTTCCACAGGATTGTCTTTGCACCCTTGATTGCTTCAGCAAACTTCTTCTGAGCCTCAGGACCTGCATCAAGACCTTCCATGTTTGCAGGAATTGCATTTGAAGGATAAACCTCAATCTTAGAACCTGGCTTTACGGTCATAGTAGCAAAGTCGAGGTCCTCTGTGCAGACTGCATCAGGAGCCATAACGAGCTCTACGCCCTTCTCTGCAGCGAGCTTCTCTACATTGAGAGCTACGTCGAGCTTGTCCATCTCTACGATAGACTTACCGATTTCACCACCGTGAGCCTTAGCAAATGTATATGTCATACCACCGCAGAGGATGAGCTTGTCAGCCTTGCCGAGGAGATTCTCGATGATACCAATCTTGGAAGATACCTTTGAACCACCCATGATAGCAACGAATGGGCGCTTGATATTGCCGAGTACAGCGTCAACAGCAGCTACTTCCTTCTCCATGAGGAGACCGAGCATCTTGTTGTCTGCGTCGAAATAGTCAGCGATGACAGCAGTAGAAGCGTGCTTGCGGTGTGCAGTACCGAATGCGTCCATCACGTAGCAGTCTGCGTAAGAAGCAAGTGTCTTGGCAAACTCCTTCTGGGAAGCCTTCATTGCCTTCTTTGCATCCTCGTAAGCTGGGTCTTCCTTGTCGATACCTACTGGCTTGCCTTCCTCTTCTGGATAGTAGCGGAGGTTTTCGAGAAGGAGCACTTCGCCTGGCTTGAGAGCGGCAGCAGCGTCCTGAGCCTTAGCGCAATCAGGAGCAAACTTCACCTCTGGCACACCGAGAGCGGCAGCAACTGCGTCCTTAATCTGGCTGAGAGAAAGTTCTGGCTTTACCTTACCCTTTGGCTTACCCATGTGAGACATGATGATGAGGGAACCACCCTTCTCAAGAATGAGCTTGAGAGTTGGAAGAGCACCACGGATACGTGTGTCGTCAGTGATCTTACCCTCCTTGAGAGGTACATTGAAATCTACACGAACGATTGCCTTCTTACCGGCAAAGTTGTAATCATTGATCTTCATAATTCTGATATATATTTAGAATGAATAAAATTTGTCACCCTTTAACTCTGCAAAATTACAAAAAATAAATCACAATCACGCAATTATCTACTATTTTATCTTTATATGAAGGTAAAAAAAAAAATTCTGTTATTTAGAGTTTACTTTTTATTGGGTGTCTGTTGGATATAAAATATCAATAAATAAAAATATAAAAATACAAAAAGAGTATCAGGAATCATTGTATTCTATGTCTGCTTTTTCCTTTTTTATAAGTCGTTTTGTCTGGAAGACAATACCGAGCAAAGCGAGAGTAACCCGGGACAAAGTCTCGGGACATACAATAAAAACTTTTACAACTGTCTGGAAGACAGTACCAAAGTAAGGATGAATTTGGGAAGTATTTCTTTATTCCAACCCGCTATGAGGTACTGTCTTCCAGACAGCTTTTCCATTCAAGTTTATAGTCCCGAGACTGCGTCCCGGGTTACTCTCGCTTTGCTCGGTATAGGCTTCCAGCCTAAACTTATCGATTCGCTATGTAGAAACTAAATCACAACACCCAAAAAAACAGCCAACCCGAGCTTTTTACACTCAAGTTGGCTGTTGCCTGATATACTATTTTCTATATTCTATGCGGCTATTGATTACATCATGCCACCCATTCCTGGTGCGCCACCCATTGGCATAGCAGGTTCTGGAGCTGGCTTGTCGCAGATGCAAGCCTCAGTGGTGAGGAAGATACCAGCGATAGAAGCGGCATTCTCCAAAGCTACACGGCTAACCTTTGCAGGGTCGATGATACCAGCGGCACGGAGATCCTCGAATGTATCTCTACGAGCATTGTAACCGAAGTCACCTTCGCCCTCAGCCACCTTATTGACTACCACTGCACCTTCGATACCTGCATTGAAGCAAATCTGGCGAAGTGGCTCCTCGATGGCACGCTTTACGATGGCAATACCGGTCTGTTCATCCTGATTATCACCCTTGAGATTCTCAAGAGCCTTGATAGCACGGATGTAAGTAGTACCGCCACCTGCTACTACGCCTTCCTCGATAGCAGCACGAGTAGCGCAGAGAGCATCGTCAACGCGGTCCTTCTTCTCCTTCATCTCTACCTCAGAGTTAGCTCCTACATAGAGCACTGCAACGCCACCAGCGAGCTTTGCAAGGCGCTCCTGAAGCTTTTCCTTGTCGTAAGAAGATGTGGTGTTCTCGATTTCCTTGCGGATAGAAGCGACACGCTCAGCGATACACTCCTTGTCGCCAGCACCATTTACGATGGTAGTATTGTCCTTGCTGATGTTTACCTTCTCGGCTGTACCGAATGTATCGAGTGTAGCCTGGTCGAGACGCAAGCCCTTTTCCTCTGAAATAACGCAACCGCCTGTGAGCACTGCGATATCCTCAAGCATTGCTTTACGACGATCACCGAAGCCTGGAGCCTTGACAGCACATACCTTCAGACCGGCACGGAGACGGTTTACTACGAGTGTGGTCAATGCTTCTGAGTCCACATCCTCTGCGATAACGAGGAGACCACGTCCTGTTTCTGCTACTGACTGCAGGATAGGGAGGAATTCCTTGAGGCTTGAAATCTTCTTATCGTAGATGAGGATGTATGGATGATCCATTACGCACTCAAGTCTTTCTGTGTCAGTAACAAAGTAGCCAGAGAGATAACCGCGGTCAAACTGCATACCTTCTACTACTCCGATGTGGGTGTCACGGCTCTTTGACTCCTCGATAGTGATGACTCCATCCTTGCTTACCTTACGGAAAGCATCTGCAAGGAGCTTACCTATCTCTGGATCATTGTTGGCACTGACTGTAGCTACCTGCTCGATCTTGTCGTAGTTGTCGTCCACCTTCTCTGCATTGTTCTGGATATACTCCACTACTGCCTTGACTGCCTTGTCGATACCACGCTTCAAGTCCATTGGGTTTGCACCAGCAGTAACGTTCTTCAAGCCCTCTGTTACGATAGCCTGAGTGAGGATTGTAGCGGTTGTTGTACCGTCACCAGCGTCATCACCGGTCTTTGAAGCAACGCTCTTGACGAGCTGTGCGCCTGTATTCTCAAACTTATCTTCGAGCTCTATCTCCTTTGCTACGGTCACACCGTCCTTTGTAATCTGAGGAGCACCAAACTTCTTCTCGATTACTACGTTGCGTCCTTTAGGACCGAGAGTTACTTTTACTGCGTTAGCAAGCTGATCTACACCCTTTTTGAGGAGATCGCGTGCGTCCATATCGAATTTAATATCTTTTGCCATGATTGTTTTATTTTTTTTAAGATTGTGGGTTGCTGGTTTTGGATCATTGAATTAGAATATCAATAAATGATAATATAAGGAATCAATACGACTGTTTCTGATATTGAAATGATATTCCTAACAGTCCTTTTTTATATCATTCTATATATTTATATGTTGATATTTTATTTCAAACCAACAACATTAATATTCTTTATTTCAGGATAGCGATGACATCGCTCTGACGCATGATGAGATATTTCTCACCCATATACTCAATCTCCTGACCGGCATACTTGCCATAAAGGACATTATCGCCAGCTTTGAGAACCATCTCTTCATCCTTCTTTCCTTCACCTACTGCAACGACAGTGCCCTGGAGAGGCTTTTCCTTTGCTGTGTCAGGAATGATGATACCACCGATTTTTTCTTCTGCAGGCGCTGGAGTAATCAGCACGCGGTCTGCTAATGGTTGAATGTTCATAGTCTTTTTGGTTTATTGTTTTGTTATGTTCTTTACTTTTTATCTGGGCTACTGCACCCGATATCGTGTACTACCAACTCTGTGCCAACCTGCTTTCATGGGGTATATAACCAAAAAAGGTGTGACAAGAGTGCCATTCTTGTCACACCTTAGGTGGTAATTTTGTCAGCAATATCTCTGTTTACATCTTGTCCATTGCCTGCTGGAGGTCTGCTATGATGTCCTCCACATTCTCTATTCCTACGCTGAGACGCACGAGATCTGGCGCTACACCAGCCTCACGCAGTTGCTCATCCGACATCTGACGATGGGTATGGCTGGCAGGATGAAGCACACAAGTGCGGGCATCTGCCACGTGGGTGACGATGGATATGAAGTCGAGATTGTCCATAAAGCGGATTGCATCCTCACGAGTGCCTTTCAGTCCGAAGGCTATTACGCCGCATGAACCGTTTGGCATGTATTTCTTTGCAAGACTATGATATTTGTTTGACGGCAGTCCGCAATAGTTTACCCATCCCACTTTCTCATTCTTCTCCAGCCATTCTGCCACTTTCTGAGCGTTAGAGCAATGCTGACGCATACGAAGAGCAAGCGTCTCAAGTCCAAGATTGAGGAGGAATGAGTTCTGAGGCGCAGGAATACTGCCGAGATCTCGCATCAATTGTGACACGAGTTTTGTGCAATAAGCCATCTTTCCGAATGACTTCGTGTAGGTAAGTCCGTGGTATGACTCGTCCGGAGTGGTGAGACCAGGGAACTTTTCCGCATATTTCTCCCAGTCAAAGTTGCCGGAATCTACCACGCAGCCGCCTACTTGCGTAGCATGACCATCCATATACTTTGTAGTGGAGTGTGTCACGATGTCGCAACCCCACTCGAATGGACGGCAGTTGATTGGTGTAGCAAAGGTATTATCCACGATGAGAGGCACACCATGCTTGTGTGCCATGTTTGCAAAGCGCTCAATATCAAAGACATTTCCGCCAGGATTGGATATGGTTTCACCGAAGAAGCACTTTGTGTTTGGACGGAAGCAAGCCTCTATCTGCTCGTCAGTCCAGTCAGGATCTACGAAAGTACACTCTATGCCAAGCTTCTTCATTGTCACTCCGAAGAGATTGAAAGTGCCGCCATAGATGGTGTTTGACGTGATGAAATGGTCACCGGCTTCACATATATTGAATACTGCATAGAAGTTGGCAGCCTGTCCTGATGACGTAAGCACAGCGCCAACACCGCCTTCGAGGGCAGCAATCTTCTTGGCTACAGCATCATTTGTAGGGTTTGCAAGACGGGTATAGAAGTAACCTTCGTCCTTTAAGTCAAAGAGACGAGCCATCTGTTCGCTTGTCTCGTATTTGAAAGTAGTGCTCTGATAGATAGGTAGTTGTTGCGGTTCACCTTTCTTTGCTTTCCATCCGCCATGTATGCAGATCGTTTCTAAGTTCTTTTTCATTTGTTGTTTATATGTGGTTGTTTATAGTTTTTTTTATCTCAATGAGGAATATATCCAAATTACGGATACCTATTTATTCCCAATACTGTTGACTCTACTCTCTTTTTAATCTACACTCCTTAATCTCCTTTTTTTACAAAAGCAAGTCGCCGCCACCGTGTCAGCCGCGTTACCGGCTGACATTAGTTAGATATCGCAACGGCGTCAGCCCTTCTTCGTTCCTCATTCTTCATCTCTGACAATCCTATCACTCCCTACTCCATCCCCATTTGCTCCAATCCACTACGTTAGTCCAGCTCATTCGGAAGATACTCTTGTTAGGATTGAGGTTTGTGCCAGACACCCATTGGTAGTAATTCTGTGGCACAAAGAGGGAGATACCGCCGTAATTGGCTTCATTCATCTGGAATGTGGAGAATGCAATCTGCTCTGCTGTCGCCCAATTGGTAAGCTTTGACTGCTTATCATCACCAGGATATGAGGAATATACCACAGTTTTCTGAAGCACTTCATCCCATTTCTTGAAGTCTTCACTGCTGAGATGCACACGCATTATGTTTCGTGCATCATAGAAACATGGGCAGTTTCCCATGTAATCATTCTTGCCATAGTATATCATTCCCGAAAGATCAAGCTCGTCAGGATATTGATATTTCGACATGAAAGTGCTGAGAGCGTTCGCTGTTGCCTCAGCAAAATCATTCATTCTGTCAGTGTCTATGACAGAAAGAGGCAGACCATTGACTGTCAGATTGTCAACATTGCCTGCCTGACTGTCAACATTGGCTGTCAGACTGCCGATATAGTCATCCACAATGGCAGGTCCCACCTCATCTTTTGCAAGGAAAAAGTCCTTGACCACCTTCACATAAGGCGCTCCCTTGCCCGGTATCTCTGCCGGAGAACCTATGAGATAGCGGGCCGTATTGCGCATTTCATAAGCCACTTCCGCACATATCGCCTGACAACAGTCGAAGAAGATGAAGTCAAGTTTTGGGAATGACGCTGCAATAGCCTCGTCCAGATCCTGTATATTGATGAATTTATATCCATCTGAGCCATTCGGATGGTCTTGACCAGAGTCTCCTCCGTAGGCTTTTGCTACCTGTTTGATCTTAGATGTGCTCTTTGTGAAGGCATCAGACATCTGTATCCATCCGTTGGCATGGCCCCAAAGGGTGAGTCCATACGACTCTGCCGGATAGTTTTTTGCCACCCATTGCATCACTTCCTTCATCTTTTCCTTGTCGGTGCAGTAGAAATCCTCGGAATAGACCTTTACCTTTGTGACGCCATTCTGGTCGCATTTGGCGATGTAAGGTTTCTCATCCTTGCTTCGTCTGTCAACAAAGAGGATAAGATTCTGGTCATCAGCAAGGTAACTTGCACCGGTAATCAAATCCTGATAGTTGTCTTCGAAGAAACTATATTGGTCGAGATTGTTCTCCGCACATACATATATGAGCACGGTACGTTTAGCCAATGTCTTTTCTTCTTCTTCGTTGTCATTATGACAAGCGGTGATTACAAACAGCGAAATAACTGTCAATAGGATGATCTTTATTCTTTTCATATTTGATGATATTTATTCGTTTATAGCTCCACATTCAGGGCATTTGCCTTTTTTCTTCATCCTGCATCCGCAGTTTCCACAGATATAACGGCTACGGGAATGATGGAAATAGGAACGAAGGGCAAACAGCCAATAGACAATCAGCAAGGGATAACCTATATAATATAACGTAGTGATGCTGAATATCATATAATTTACCGCGCACATTCCTACCACTCCGGATAGATAAAGCACTGCATCACTGAACGGAAGGCTGTGGCGAACGTCGTCGATGGCTGCCAAAGCGATTACCACCATTGCCCAAACTGATGAGATGAAGATACTCAATATGAACGGCAACTTAAACGGATTGAGCGACGGATGGTAATAGAAGTGCCGCCAAGTCTCTGGTGCAAACATCTGCACAGAGGCGTAAAGACTGGCTGATGACGCCACTATCAGGCAGAGAAGCGTGGGATAAAACGACGGAATATCCCTCACATGCACTATCGGAGCATTGCTCTTGTAGATGGTTCGCGACACGTATGATATGCCGATAATGGCAAGGATGATGAGCGTAATGATGATATGCGTGTCCGAGAAGAACATTATGGACTGCGAAATGGGATCCACCGGCACTACACTTGGCAGGAGTTCTGTCTCATGTATCCATCCCCATCTGCCCTCGTCAGTGGCAAGCTGCACCCAAACTGAGTCGATTGTGTCCTGTGGTATGATACGTATGTCGCCCACCACTACCTCATGTCCCTTCATGACAGGGAAGGTATCTATGCGCATTTGATTGACCATTTCCTCGGGTTGCTGGGCAAGCAATGAGATGGAATCGGCGCGCACCTGGAAATTATAGCCCTCCGTGTAATGGTGGGAGGAATAGAATGAGATGGAGTCCATCTGCGCTTCGCTGTACTGTTGCACCAATGCTTCATGCTGAGCTTCCTCCTCGTTATTGGCGGTATCGCTGTAACAGGAGGCAAATGTCATGATTATGACGGATATTATGGCTTTTAGGATGTGGCGCATAGGGGCGGGTTTATTGGTTAATCCAACGGTAAAAGCCGTTGGCACAGTGGCGGATTGGCGAGGAATCCTATTGAAAATGCCGTTGGCACAGTGGCGGATTGGTGAGGAATACTGTTGAAATCGGGATACGATTCTTATGCGTTACGGAGTACATTCATCTGACAATGACGGCAGTCGAATTGCAGTTGAAACTCTCGTCCATCTGTCATACTGATGGAAAGAGGTTCTTTCCATGGTGCTTTCTTTCCCGTTTTGGTGCAGTAACCCATCTCATTGCGGAGGCAATAACGGCACTGCATCAGGATATTACCATGATGAGCATCCATCTCAAAGCATGTTGCTTCGTCCACTCCTTGCTGCTTATAGAATGCTTTAGCTTCGTTATTAGAAGCATTATAGAAGTAAGGAATAGAGTAAGAGCATGGCTTTTTGGTTCCAATAGCAGAGGTTTGATGCTCTGAAACCGACTCATTATTGCAACTATCAGCATGCTTCTTACCAATTTTTTCCACCTTATTTATATATATAGGGGCAGAAGTAATGGCTTCAATGACATCACGTCGCATATTAGCAAGTACACTGCTGGGGATGAAAGCATCGGTATCTACCTCCACTTTGTCAGAGAAGAAGATGGTTCCTCCGAGCTTTGTCAGTTGGCGAACTATGTTATCATACTGCGGTTTCTGCGCTTTCTGCAGTTCACATACGGTCTTTACCTCGGCATGACGTCCCATTTCGTCGGATGCGGAGAGTATTAGCGTGTTGTCTTCTGCGGCAAGTCGGAAAGCGATATCTATCTTTCTCTCGCTCGTAGGCTTCGCCAAAGCTGTGGTAAAGCTTTGGTCGAGATTTCTATACAGTTGGGTACCAGGGCGCAATGTCTGTGGCATTCGCAAAGGGAAGATGCGGTTTCCCTCCACTTTATTTACCCTAAAGCCAACTAATTGTCCTTCAGAATCAATAAAACAGAGACCATCTCCATTGGCAAAAGCGGCGGTTCCAGCCACATTAAACGAATGTCCGCGTATCTCTTTCACCTTACCTACATACTCACCTTTAGCCTTAGGAGTGAAGAAAGTAATCATAGACTGATTGCTTCTACCGTCAGCAAAGTAAGTGGTAAAGCCTCTATTGAATGACTTTCTGATGTCAGGAGTAAAGGTATAATTGCATTTTCCGAAAGAAGCACGAGCGTATTGATACGGATACTTTGCCACTATCTGATTGAGAACGTTGCTATATGCCGCTGTGACATTCTTGACATAATCGACGTCTTTCAGTCTTCCTTCAATCTTGAATGACACTGCTCCAGCCTTTACGAGGCGCTCTATATTGTCTATCTGCGCCATATCCTTGAGGGAAAGGAGGTATTTATCCTCTTCGAGAATGCGGCCGTCAGCATCTTTCAGGGTGAAAGGCAAGCGGCAGAACTGTGCACATTCGCCACGATTAGCAGAGCGATTGAAGCAATACTGCGAAGCATAACACTGTCCGGAGTAACTTACACAGAGTGCTCCATGAACGAAAACTTCGAGTTCTGTGTCAGGAAGCGCCTTGTGAATATCGCTTATCTCGTCGATACTCAATTCTCTTGCCAGCACAATACGCTGAAAACCAAGGCTTGCAAGCCACTCAACCTTCTCCTTAGAGCGATTGTCTGTCTGGGTGGAAGCATGGAGATGGCAGTGTAAAGGCATAGCTTTCAGCCTGCTATACAGTCCCATATCCTGAACGAGAATTGCATCCACGCCGATACTATCCAGTTCTTTTACGAGGTCAACTGTATCTTCCAACTCCTCTTCATATATGATAGTATTGACAGTGACAAACACTTTAGCCCCAAACTGATGCGCATAACGGCACAGCTGGTCAATATCTTCCGTGCTATTACCTGCGGAAGCACGTGCTCCAAACCGCTTTGCACCGATATAGACAGCGTCTGCACCGTGGTCTATTGCGGCTTTTCCGCATTCAAGATTCTTTGCAGGGGCGAGAAGTTCGAGGTGGGTCATTGTTTTTATATTATTTTTAATGAAGAGTGAAAGGTGAAGAATGAACAGTGAAAAACCGCCCTTTATATCTCACATTATTTGATTTTGCGTATATCAAAAGGTGTCTTCTGATAGACGTAATAGTTTATCCAGTTCTGGAAGAGCAGGTTACCATGTGCGCGCCATGTGACCAGTGGTCCCTTCTTTGGGTTGTTGTCGCGATAATAGTTCTTTGGCATCTCCACGTCATCACGCTTGTCTTTGTCGCGCATATATTCATTATGGAGTGTCTCAGGATTGTATTCCATGTGTCCTGTGATGAAGAATTCACGACCGCGACGTGCCATCACCATACTGACTCCGCTCTCCGCTGACTCTGCTATGATGGTGACATCATGGCATTTCATTATATCCTCACGCCTTACTTCGGTATGGCGGGAGTGTGGCATCTGGAAAATATCGTCGAAACCACGGAATATAGGATAGCGTTCCTTACGGACACAATGCTGGGGGAATATGCCGAACATCTTCTTGGGCAACTGATGTTTCGGAATGCCATAATGATAATAGAGTCCTGCCTGTGCAGCCCAGCAGATATACATGGTGGATGTGACGTGGGTGCGGGCCCATGAGAACACATCCGTAATCTCCTGCCAATAGTTCACTTCCTCAAACTCCATATTCTCGACAGGTGCTCCTGTGATGATCATCCCGTCGAATTTCTCATCACGCAGGTCGTCAAAGTTCTTGTAGAACATCATCATGTGCTCGATAGGAGTGTTCTTTGAAGTATGGCTTTTCAACTTCATAAACGTGATATCAATCTGCAAAGGCGTGTTGGAAAGCAGACGAATGAGGTCTGTCTCAGTCGTCACCTTGATAGGCATCAGATTGAGAATGACAATCTTCAGCGGGCGAATATCCTGCGAAAGTCCTCTTGTCTCGTCGATGACGAAGATGTTTTCGCCTTTAAGGATGTCAATAGCTGGCAGTTTATCGGGAAGTCTTAATGGCATTTGTCTTTGTGTTTTATTCTGATTACTTTATCTTTTGAGAATGGCTGGTTCCAGGAAATGCTCTTGGAACCTGCCATTTTATATTCTACTATGGTAATTCGTTTCTTACCAAAGCTTGAGTCTCTTGTCCGGAGCGATGTAGAGAGGGTCAGAAGGCTTGATATTGAATGCCTTATACCACGCATCAATATGTGGGAGAGCACCCTTTACTCGCCATTCACCGAGAGAGTGAACGTCATTGAGCACACGGTTACGAATCTCCTTCTCTGTGATATTCTGTCCCCATACGCCTGAGTAAGCGCAGAAGAATCGCTGGTCGGCAGTGAGTCCAAGTTTCTTTCCTGCATTAGCCATAGCCACCTTCTTGTTGGCCTTCATAGCCCCTTTTTCTGCATTCTTGAATGCCTGATAAGCCACCATAAGACCGCCATGGTCGGCAATGTTCTCACCGAGAGTCATTCTTCCGTTGGCATTTACGCCTGGGAGAACTTCTATCTTGGAGAAGAAATCAGCGTAGTAATCACCGAGTTTGGTAAAGTTTTCTGTATCTTCCTTGGTCCACCATTCGGTCATATTTCCGTTCTTGTCGAAGTGGCAGCCCTGATCGTCGAATCCATGTGTCATCTCATGTCCGATAACTACACCGATAGCACCGTAATTGAATGCGTCGTCAGCCTCCGGATCGAAGAAAGGATACTGGAGGATACCTGCAGGGAAGCATATTTCATTGGTAGTAGGATTGTAGTAAGCGTTTACGGTCTGAGGTGTCATGTGCCATTCGTCACGGTCAACAGGCTTGCCTACCTTCTCGTCCTGACGCTGCTTGGAGATAAACTTGCTTGCGATGCGGAGGTTCTCATAGAGAGACTTAGCAGGATCGATAGCAAGACCTGAGTAGTCGCGCCACTTGTCAGGATAGCCCACCTTGATATAGAAAGCATCGAGCTTCTCGCGTGCCACCTTCTTGGTAGCAGGTGTCATCCAAGCCTGCTCTTCAATTCTCTCACCGAGAGCTTTCTGGAGATTCTTCACGAGTTGCACCATACGTGACTTACTTGAAGCTGGGAAGAAGCGCTCACAGTATATCTTTCCGAGAGGCTCGCCAAGGATAACCTGCACGAGACTGGTAGCCTTACGCCAACGTGGATAATCTACCTGACGACCGCTCATCACTCTTCCGCCGAAATCAAATGCCTCTGCAGCGACTGCATCACCGAGCACGTCAGATGCCTCATTGATGGCATCCCACTCCAACTTGGCACGAAGGTCGTCCACATTGATATCCTTGAGAATAGCGTTAAGGCCAGCCATAAACTTAGGTTGACCGAGCACGAGGTGCTGATAGTATTTCTCATTGATGCCTTTAGCCTTCATCAATCCATCGAGAGGAAATGCAGGATAGGTCTTGCGGAAGTCTGCGATAGACATCTTATTGTAGTTTGCCTCTACGTCACGCAGTTCTGTAGCTGAGAGAGAGGTCTCTGCAATACGGTTTTCGAGTGAGAGAATACGCTCCATGCGGTCTCTTGCGGCCTGCTCAGAGAATCCGAAGAAGCGGAACATCTTCACGATATGCTCTCTGTAGGCCTTCATGATTTCGAGCGTAGCCTCATCCTTGTTGACGTAATAGTCACGCTGTCCGAGTGACAGACCGTCCTGATAGATACTGAGGATATTGTTCTTGGCATCCTTTTCGTCGGTGCTGAAGCCGCAATAAGCGAGGAACGAACCACCATACTGGCACTCATCAAACACATACGCCATGAGGTCATCGACGCTCTTAGCGCCTTCGAGGCGATTGATGGTCGGCATGAGCGGCGCTACTCCTTCCTTGTTGAGACGCACTGAGTCCATCGCCAGATTGTAGAGGTCACCGATTTTCTGTTCGAGAGAGCCCTTTGCGTTATTCTTGGCAGAGAGGTCTGCGAGGATGGAATGGATATTCTTGCTGTTGTCTTCGGCAAGTTTGTCGAAACTGCCGTAGCGTGAGTATGCAGCCGGAAGTGGATTGTTCTTTATCCATCCGCCGCATGCATACAGGTAGAAGTCTGTACCTGGTTTTACGGAGAGATCCATATTCTCCGCTTTGATGCCGGCACCGAGAACTTTATTCTGTGCCATTGAAACCATTGGCATTGCTGTTATTGCCATTGCCATTGCTAAGTTTTTGAATTTCATATTCATTTTATGGTTTTAGATGATTTGGTATTGTCATATAATTGGAATGCTGCCAGTCTGGGCTATGGTGGATTCCACCTTTCTGCCCTGACGTCTTGCAAATGATGTAGGAAACGGTCTGCGTCACTGGTGATTGGATTACTCCAACTGCAATGACAGTTCTTCCCACTTCTGCATCTCCTCATCGAGGGCAGATTGCAGTTCGGTATATTTGTTTACGAGAGTCATATCCGAAGCATTCTCAGGCTGTTCCAGTTGTTTACCCAACTCTTCGAGCTTGGCTTCCATATCCTCTATGCGCTTCTCGCTTTCCTTTACCTGCTTCTGTATGCGTGAGATTTTCTTCTGCTGCTCCTTACGCTCTGCATAAGAGAGGGCTGCATCCTTCTCTTTATGCTCATTTGCCACAGGCTTCTTCTCCTGTTCTTCCTGCTTTGGAGCCGTGCCGGAACCGAGGGCATCGGTGATGTTTTCGGCATTATGAAATCGCAGATACTCATAAATACCGCCGAGATGCTCGCGCACTTTTCCGCCTCCAAACTCATAGACCTTATCTACGAGTCCGTCAAGGAAGTCACGATCGTGGCTGACGAGGATGACAGTGCCATCGAATGCCTTTATAGCTTCTTTCAAAACGTCCTTCGACTGCATATCGAGATGGTTGGTAGGCTCGTCGAGAATGAGGAAATTGACTGGCTCAAGGAGCAGACGTATCATCGCAAGACGTGAGCGTTCACCGCCTGAAAGCACCTTTACCTTCTTCTCGGAAGCTTCACCTCCAAACATGAAAGCACCGAGTATATCGTTTATCTTGAGGCGAATCTCGCCCTTTGCCACATTGTCGATAGTCTCAAAAACGCTGAGCGACTCATCAAGTAGCTGCGCCTGATTCTGTGCGAAATAGCCTATCTGCACATTGTGACCCACCTTCAGCGTTCCATCAAACGGTATCTCACCCATTATACACTTGACAAGTGTGGATTTTCCTTCACCGTTTTTGCCGACAAAAGCTACCTTTTCGCCACGCTTTATCAGCATATCGACATTACTGAACACCAGATGATTGCCATAGCTCTTTGCCACCTGGTCGCATATCACCGGGTAATCACCGGAACGAAGGCATGGCGGAAACTTGAGGTGGAGCGATGAATTATCTACTTCATCTATTTCAATCGGCACGATTTTCTCCAGCTGTCGGATGCGCTGCTGCACCTGAACAGCCTTTGTGGCTTGGTATCTGAAGCGCTCGATAAATTGCTTTGTCTCGGCAATCTCCTTCTGCTGATTCTCATAAGCACGAATCTGCTGCTCTCTTCGCTCTGCGCGGAGCTTGACATATTCGTCATATTTCACCTTATAGTCGATTACCTTGCCGCATGAAATCTCAAGTGTGCGATTGGTGACGTTATTGATGAATGCACGGTCGTGACTGACAAGGACCACCGCTCTAGTGCTTTGTGCCAACTGCTGCTCAAGCCATTGTATTGACTCGATGTCGAGATGGTTTGTAGGCTCGTCGAGAAGTAGGACGTCAGGTTTCTGCAAAAGAATCTTTGCCAACTCGATACGCATACGCCATCCGCCAGAAAATTCGCTTGTAGGGCGGTCGAAATCATTTTTTGTAAAGCCGAGACCTGAGAGCGTGCGCTCGATTTCTGCCTCATAATTGTCACCACCCATCATCATGTAGCGTTCATGTTCCTGGGTGAATTTCTCCACAAGAGCCATATAAGAGTCACTCTCATAGTCGGTGCGATCAGCAAGCTGACGATTCATCTCGTCAATCTTAGCCTTCATCTGTGTCACTTTGGCGAAAGCCTTGCGAGCTTCTTCGCGCACGGTAGTGTCATCCTGAAGAATCATCACCTGTGGCAGATAGCCGACAGTCTGGTCGTTTGGCACGGCAACATTACCACTTGTAGGCTGCTGCTTGCCGCAAAGTATCTTTAGCATAGTGGATTTTCCGGCACCGTTTTTGCCCACGAGGGCTATGCGGTCACGGTCATTTATGACGAAACTCGCATTGAGAAACAACGGTTTCACTCCAAATTCCACTGTCAATCCTTCTACTGAAATCATACTTGTTGTTCTTGAACGCATTTCCTTGCGCGTGTGCACGTATGCGTTCCATAATATTCTACTGTTTTATTCCGAAATGCAAAGTTACATAATTTTATCCAAACGGCAAAGGATTCCTCCCGTTTTTGGGGTAAAGGGATGAAAATAAGGCGATGGATACTGAAAAAATGCTGGATAAGTTTTCGGGAATGGAAATCTTTATGTAAATTTGCAGATTGATGAATTGCCCGGTCTTTGGAAATATCGGCAAATAAGAATGCGGAATTGGAACTGATAAAATATCAATAAACAAAAACAAATAAAAAAAATCATTGTTTTTCCACCCACAAAGATTAGGCTGGAAGCCTATACCGAGCGCAGCGAGAGTAACCCGGGACACAGTCTCGGGACTATAAATCTCTAAAAGAAGACTGTCTGGAAGACAGTACCTTACAAAAGTATCGGACAAAGATATACGATTAAAGTTCATCAATCATCTTGGTACTGTCTTCCAGACAGTCGCATAAGGACAGTCATAATTCCCGAGACTATGTCCCGGGTTACTCTCGCTTTGCTCGGTATAGGCTTCCAGCCTAATCTACAAAGTGAATTTTATATACAGACCGTCACATACAACTGTTGAACATTTTATCGCAACAAAGAACCACAATCATCTAACCATCAAAGCAATAAAACCACACGACGCAAGTCTTTATTGAAATTAAAACCACAAAAGAAAGAGACAAGGAACATGAAAATAAAAGTATGCGGAATGCGCAACGCTGGCAATATTGCTGAATTGCAAAAACTGGACATCGACTTCATGGGCTTCATCTTCTGGCCAAACAGCCCGAGATATGTGAAGCAGATTTCTTCCCGCGCCGGACTTATCCCCGACCTCCCGAGCCTCGACGGCGAAGGGATAAAGGAAAGCCAGACATCAGGAAAAAGGATTCAGACAGTGGGAGTATTCGTCGATGATATGCCTCAGAATATCGTCACACGCGTATATAATTACCATCTCGACTTCATTCAGCTGCACGGCAGCGAGTCGGCAGTGATGATTGACAATCTCCGCAGCACGCTAATCCCGGATATTGCGCCCAACATCAAGATTATCAAAGCATTGAGCATAAAGGACAAAAGTGACCTTGAGAAGTGGCGTGAATACGATGGACACGTGGATATGTTGCTCTTCGACACGAAATGCAAGTGCGCCGGAGGGTCGGGAGAACAGTTTGATTGGTCCATCCTTGAAGCCTATGAGGGCAATACGCCCTTCCTCCTTGCTGGCGGAATCGGACCCGACGACGCTGAAAGGGTGAAGGCTTTCCATCATCCCATGTGCGCTGGCATAGACCTCAACTCCCGCTTTGAGACCGAGCCGGGCATGAAGGACATAAAGAAACTCAAGGCTTTCATTTCTCAGATAAACAGTTGAAAAGTCGCAAACGCCAAGGCTCTGCGAGCATAAGGCCTATCTAAAATTGTTCAATTTTCCCGTACTGGGATCATAACCGCAAAGTAGCCTTGTAACAATTTAATAGTCAACAGATTGTAAAAGCATAGATATTAGGGTGTAAAAGCTTAGTTATTACGTCCTAATATCTATGCTTTTACACCCTAATATCTATGCTATTGCAACGTGAAAGCTTAGCTATTGCAAAATCACAGCTTAGCTATCACTTTTTTGTTCCATTTTTCCCTCGGATTTTTCATTGAAAAAGACCGACTCTCTCCTTCGTTTTGTCATGTTTCTTTATAGGACTTTCTGACAACAGGATGACACAAATACAGCAAGACGATTTACATAATTGCGATTTTTCTTGGCAGTTTGCTAAAAATATATTATCTTTGCATCCGCATTGGTTCTCCATCGTATTATTGTCATACATTTAAGGAGCCAAGAGGGAATGCAGTGCGAATCTGCGACATTACCCGATGCTGTGAATCCTTTCTATCAGGCTGTCACAACCATAAGGTCACTGGACCGGCAAAAGAAAAGCCACAAGCCGCTCTTTTCCATTTGTCTGGGAAGACCGTGACAGATAAGGATCAAGTCAGAAGACCTGCCAATGCCATTCAAGTGACGCGTACCTGCGGGACTACGGGTATCGACGGAAACCATAACAAATATAATAATGGTAAGGTACAAACAGACTTATCAAAGGTACATTGCGCTGATGAATCAACTCCGAATGGAGATTGACTCAATCATTGGTCTTACTCCGGACAATAGGAGAAAGATGCTCGCAATCGAAATCGTCTCAGCCATCGACGAAACAAAAAAGACGGCTGAAGCGGAAAGAAACATGCCAAGCAGCGAACTTCTTGGCATCACCCAGTCAGTAATCAATCTCAAAAGTTGCGGCGCTTCGCCCATCTCCCCCGTTTTGGAAAGATGGAAAAGGAGCTTGAAAGTATTGCTTTCTGCCATCGAAAACCTTTCAAGCGTGGCGGAAGACAGTTACCTCATATCTGCCAAAGGACTGATAAGAGAGCAACTTGACAATTAGCCGCATCCAGTTTTTCATCCTTTTAGAAAATCAAAAACATCATTTTATATAATTAAAGGTACAATAGAATAGATAGTATGTGTATTTTTTAGTAGATTATTAGCCCTAAAAAAAAGCATCCCGACTGTGAAGTTAGGATGCTTTTTAGTTTCTTTTGAATTGCGATATGTCGTTTTCTCCTTTGGACTAACGCATTCCGAAGGGATGGTTTCTCACCTAATTATATATTACAGCTTCTCATATCTGTGGCAGAACCATATATATCCACCCACTGCCACAAGGACAAAGAAGAGTCCGACGAGGGCTGTGGACTGTACAGGCATACCTAATGAAATAGGAATGCCACCTGCAAAGGCTCCGATAGCATTGCCGAAATTGAATGCCACCTGCACCATTGCTCCGCCCATCAGTTCTCCACCTTCGCTATATTTGAGCAAAAGCAACTGCTGGGGAGAGGAAACGCCGAACAATCCGAACGTGGTAAGTACCATAAGCGGCACTGCTATCCACGGAATCGGCGCAAAGAAATACATCAGAAGGAGTGAAACAGCCATGAGAATGACGAGGTAAAGTCCGGCATGTCCTGGTCCTGTCTTGTCGGAAAGTTTGCCTCCACAGAGATTTCCTGCCACCATTCCAGCTCCGGCAAGCACCATCATCAGAGTCATCATCATCTCCGGAACACCTGACACCTGCGTGAGCAATGGGGATATGTAACTGTAATAAGCGAAGATACCGCCGTTTCCCATCATCGTGGCGATGACAATCAGCCACGGAGCAAGGTGGGTAAGGAATCGGAAAGTACCCTTAACGCCTACATTTGGCAATGGCGGAAGTTTCGGAACCCATGCTATTATAGAAATGAGAGTGAGGATAGCGCACAGCGTGGAGATAACAAACACCATGCGCCAGGAGAACATTGCCGTAATCCAAGTGCCGAAAGGAATGCCGATAAGATTTGCCACCGTCATACCAGAACACATGAACGCGATGGACAAAGTCACCTTTTCCGGCCTTGAAATGCGTGAAGCCACCAGACTTCCTACACCAAAGAAGGCACCATGAGGCATTCCGGCAAAGAATCGGGCCACTAGCATCACTCCATAAGATGCACTGAACACCATTCCTATTCCTGCCACTATGACGATGGCCATGAGCATCAGCAGGATACGGCGAAGCGGCCATGTCCTGCCAAGCATTGCGAGAAGCGGTGCTCCAACGCAGACTCCCAAGGCATAAGACGAGATAAGATGACCGGCTTGAGGGATGGAAACATGGAAGTCTCGCGCCATATCCGGCAGGATTGCCATCATAACATACTCTGTCATTCCAAAACAGAAGGTGCCCATTGCGAGCGCTAATAGAGGAAGTTTGGTTCCTGATTTACCCACACTTTCCCTCTTCTCCCCACTTGGGGAGGTAACAGTTTGTGTCTCTAACATTTGTGCAAACTAATACAATCTTTAATAATCAAATACCTATATGTAAGCTATAAAACAGTCAAGCCTAAAGTGTTATCTCACCAGAACCGAGACATCTGTGGTGCGTCTCATCATAAATGACGCAGAATTGTCCCGGTGCTACTCCGTGAATTGGCTTAGATGAACGGATGAGATAGCGGCCATTGCCGGCATCTTCCAGCGTTGCCGTATTGTAATCTGCCGTATGGCGTATCTTGAATGTTATCTTTCCATCAGTCAATACACTACAAAGCAGTTCCTCTACCGTCAACTTTGGCGAAGCGAGAAGATGGAGATCATGAATAAGAAACTCTGAACTGTAAGCCGCTTCCGGGTCATATCCATGCGAGAGATATATGATATTCTTCTCTATATCCTTCTTTATCACAAACCAAGGACCGCCTCCAAAGCCGAGTCCTTTGCGTTGTCCGATGGTGCAAAACCAGTGTCCTTTGTGCTTTCCCACAAGTTTTCCGGTCTCCATCTCTATGGCATCACCCTCCCATTCACCGAGATAGCGACGCAGATAGTCATTATAATTTATCTTTCCAAGGAAGCAAATGCCCTGCGAATCCTTTCTTTTCGCATTGACAAGGTGGTTTTCCTCCGCTATATGGCGTACCTCTTCCTTGTAGAGACCGCCGATAGGAAAGAGTGCTTTCTGCAGTTGCCAGTCGTAAATCTGCGCAAGGAAGTCCGTCTGGTCTTTGACTGGGTCGGGAGAAGTGACGAGCCATTTCCTGCCTTCTGCATCTATCTCTGTCTCAGCATAATGTCCTGTGGCTATAAGGTCGTATTCATGACCTTTTTTATCATAGAAAGCACCAAACTTAATCAGTCTGTTGCACATCACATCTGGATTTGGAGTGAAGCCCATACGCACCTTATCCATCGTGTATTTCGTCACTTTATCCCAGTATTCACGATGACAATCCACCACTTCAAGCTTGCAGTCATAGCGACGGCACAAGGCTGTAGCCATCTCAAGGTCTTCCTCCGATGTGCAATCCCAGTCTTCTGCCTCCTCCGGACCTATCTTAATATAGAAGCAATCCGGCTTAAAGCCTTGGCTGCAAAGCACATGAAGCACAACGGCAGAATCGACTCCACCGCTTAAAAGCAAAGCTATCCTTTTTCCTTCAAGATTTTCCATTGTCATAATCAGTAAGCCGGACGGTACTTTCCTTCTTCCTTATCATTGAGCATAGATATGTAGGAATTGTATCGTGACAGCGCAATATAATGGTCTTCCACCGCCTTTATCACTGCACATCCAGGCTCATGGGTATGCGTGCAATTGCCAAAGCGGCAGTCGGCAGAAAACTTAAATATCTCCTTAAAATAGGAACAAATTTCCTCAGGCTCCATATCGAAGGTGCCGAAGCCACGTATTCCCGGCGTATCAATGAGCCAAGATCTGGCTGATGTTTCAGCTTTCACCGGCAGAGGTATCATCTCCGAGAAGGTAGTAGTATGGGTACCAGTGTCATGAGCGTCGGATATTTCAGCCGTGCGAAGGTTTAATCCTGGCACAAGTCTATTCAATAGCGTGCTCTTCCCTACTCCACTGTTGCCACTGAACAGCGTTGTCTTGCCTTCAAGCATAGGCATAAGCGCATCGACTCCTTCGCCTGTCTCCGCAGAAAGGGCAACGCACTCATAGCCAACTGTGCGATAGAGCTGCATCATCATGTCGAGATAACGCCGCTCATCCTCGTCAAGGATGTCCGTTTTGTTGAAAATCAGAATGACAGGAACGCGATATGCCTCGGCGGAAGCAAGGAAACGGTCGATAAATGTCGTGCTTGTTTCCGGATGAGCGATAGTTACCACGAGGCAAGCCTGGTCCACATTGGCCGCGATAATATGGCTCTGCTTGGAAAGATTCTGCGATTTTCGGATGATATAGTTCCGTCTATCGTCGATAGCAGTGATGAAAGCAGTGCCCTCCTGGTTAGGTAAAATCGTGACAAAGTCACCCACAGCCACCGGATTGGTGCTGCGGATGCCTTTAAGTCTGAAGTTTCCTTTTATCTTGCAGTCTATTGTCTCGCCCTCATCAGTAAGGACTGTGTACCAATAGCCTGTGTTCTTGATTACTAATCCGTGCATTATACGGTCATGATTTCCTTGGTCTTAGCCTCCAACATGCCTTCAATCTTCTTGATAAACTTGTCGTGCAGCTTCTGCAGATCATTCTCAGCGTCCTTCTCTATGTCCTCAGAGAGACCGTCCTTGATAGCCTTTTTCAACTTGTCCTTGATGTCGCCACGCACATTGCGCACCTCCACCTTTGACTTTTCACCTATCTTATTGCACTGCTTTACGAGGTCGCGACGGCGCTCTTCGGTAGGTTGTGGAATGCCGAGACGAATTATCTCACCGTTGTTTTCAGGAGTAATGCCTACATCACTGTCCATAATAGCCTTTTCTATCTCGCGTATCTGCTTCTTATCGAAAGGTTTGATAGCGATAGTACGGGCATCCGGGGTTGTAACACTTGCCACCTGATTGAGAGGTACCATCATGCCGTATGATTCTACACGTACGCCACTGACAATAGCAATGTTGGCTCTACCGGCGCGTACCTTTGCGAGAGCCTCATCGAGATACATTGCTGCCATCTCCATGCGCTCTTCTGCATCACTTAGGATTTCTTTTACGTCGATCATAAATATTGTTTATTATTGGGTTGTTTGTTTTATATTGGGGGATGATATCCGCCGTAAAAGCGGCGGACACAGTGGCGGACACTTGCATATATCCGCCTGAAATAAGAGGGACACAGTGGCGGACACTTGCCTTTCTTCGTCTTAAAAGCCACGGACAGAGGGGAAAGCGTGCCTTATTGAGCGTGCTTTGACAGCTCTTCTGCCACGAGATTGGTCAGTTGGACAAACTGTTGTACAGTCAGTTGTTCCGGCCTTTTGGTCATCAGTTCATGCTCATAGAACTCCGGTGCGGCTGCATTGTCGCCATTGAATATCTGTTTGAGAGACACGCGGAGCATCTTCCGGCGCTGATTGAACACGGTTTTCACGACACGCTTGAACAGTGTTTCGTCACAACCGAGGTCGGTAACGCTGTTACGAGTCATGCGGATGACGGCGCTCTTCACCTTTGGAGGCGGGTTGAACACGGTCTCATCCACCGTGAAAAGATACTCTGTGTCGTACCAAGCCTGTATCAATACCGAGAGAATACCATAGGCTTTATTCCCTGGTTCGGATGCTATACGAAGGGCAACCTCACGCTGTATCATGCCGGTACAGCAAGGAATAAGTTCCTTATTGTCAAGCATCTTGAAGAATATCTGTGAAGATATGTCGTAAGGATAATTGCCTGTGAGCACAAACTGCCGCCCTCCGAAGACATCATTGAGGTCCATACGGAGGAAGTCATCGCCTATAATATTGTCACGAAGACGTGGAAAAGCCTCATTAAGGTATGCCACTGACTCCGTATCTATTTCCACACACTTGAACTCACGCTCCTTAGGATAGAGGTATTGCGTCATTACACCCATGCCTGGACCTATCTCCAGCACCGGTATATCAGGGTAAGCATCCACTGTATCGGCAATGCGCTTTGCAATTCCGAGGTCAGTGAGGAAGTGTTGTCCGAGATTTTTCTTTGGTCTTACTTGCTTCATTTAATGTAATATGCCAGCTATTGCCACTTCGTGTCACGCTGGGTTGAGAGAATTTGACGACAAAGATACAACTAAAATGCGAAAAAACGCAATAGAAAATGTAAAAAAATCTTATTTAGTATTATTCTATATATTATTATTTGGTTATTCTCTTAATTTTCCATACCTTTGCGTGATAATTATTGAAAATAATGCAAAGAAAACATATCACAGACATCCTGAAGATTGCCACCCCACTTATCCTCGGCGGAGCGATTCTCTACTGGATGTACAGGGACTTCGATTTCCAGCGCATCCGCCACGTGCTGACGGACGAGATGAACTGGTGGTGGATGCTTCTCTCCTTCCCTTTCGGCATCCTTGCGCAGGCTTTCAGAGGATGGCGATGGCAGCAAACCCTGGAGCCTGTCGATGAAAAGCCTCGCACAAGCGTAGCGATCTACTCCATATTCATCTCGTATGCCGCCTCACTTGTAATACCGAGAATAGGCGAATTCACCAGATGCGCCGTGCTGAAGCGATGGGAAGGGACGTCATTTCCAAAGGCTCTTGGCACCGTGGTCACCGAGAGAGCCGTCGATTCGCTGATTATCCTCATCATCACAGCCTTGACATTGCTGAGCCAGATGCCGGTATTCCTGACATTCTTCTCGCATACCGGCACCCGATTTGACGAGATATTCGGACTTTTCTCCACCACCGGCTACATCGTGACAGCCATCTGTGGCGTGGCAGCATTGACGTCATTGTATGTTTTCCGCAAGAAACTCGCCATTTACTATAAGGTAAAGACCACGATACACGGCATCCTCGAAGGTGTCATGTCACTGAAAAAGGTGAAGAACATCCCGCTTTTCATATTTTATTCGCTTGCGATCTGGGCATGTTATTTCCTGCATTACTACCTCACCTTCTTCTGTTTTGCCGGCACAGAGCACCTTGGTCTCACCTGCGCTTTGGTGACATTCATCGTAGGAAGCATCGCCGTTCTCGTCCCAACGCCCAACGGTGCCGGCCCCTGGCACTTCGCAGTGAAGACGATGCTCATACTCTATGGAGTGGCAGACAATGAAGCTCTCTACTTCGTTCTCATCGTCCACACGGTGCAAACCCTGCTCGTCATAGCCCTCGGCATATATGCCTGGATGGCTGTTTCACTGAAAAAGCCAGTGGCAAGACAGCAGATCGCTTGACAGGAACGGACCGGCAAGCCCTTCCTTTCGACACATTTATGGCAAAAAAGTTTAACGGGCATTTCATCATCCAATACAAATATAATGCAACAATGAAGGAAAACCGCCCGCAAGACCTTAACCAATAACCAATAACCAAAAAACCAAAAACATCATGAGTGAAATCAAAAACCTCCAGCCAGAGAGCATCTGGCGCAATTTCTATGACCTCACACAGGTGCCACGCCCATCAGGACACCTTGAGAAGGTCCAGCAATTCCTCCTTGACTTCGCAAAGAAGGTCGGCGTAGAAGCTTTCAAAGACCCTGCAAACAACATAGTAATGCGCAAGCCAGCTTCTCCTGATATGGAGAACAGAAAGACTGTCATGCTTCAGGCTCACATGGATATGGTGCCACAGAAGACTCCTGACTCAACCCACAACTTTGAGACTGACCCTATCCAGACATGGATTGACGGTGAATGGGTGAAGACAAAGGGCACTACACTCGGTGCTGACAACGGTCTCGGCATTGCAGCAATCATGGCTGTAATGGAGGACAAGACCCTCAAGCACGGTCCTATCGAGGCTCTCTGCACTGCCGATGAAGAGACTGGCATGTATGGTGCCAACGACCTTCCTACCGGACAGATGAACTCTGATATCCTCCTCAACCTCGACACTGAGGATGAAGGCGAGATGATAGTAGGTTCTGCCGGCGGCGTGGATATCACCGGTACCATCGAATACAAGCCTGTAGAGACAGAAGAAGGCGACAAGGCTATCAAGGTAACTCTCAAGGGATTGAAGGGCGGACACTCCGGTCTTGAAATCAATGAGGGCAGAGCTAATGCCAACAAGCAGATGGTTCGCTTCGTACGCGAGGCTATCAGCCAGTGCGACGCTCGTCTTGCTGAATGGCACGGCGGCAACATGCGCAACGCAATCCCTAACTCCTGCGTTGTAGTGCTCACTGTTCCTGCAGAAAATGTAGAGGCTACAAAGGAACTCGTAGAGGACTGGAAGGAGCAAATCGTGGAGGATTACTACGGCATCGAGGAAGGTATCGAATTCTTCTGTGAGGACGCTGAGACTCCTAAGACTGAGGTTCCTGCTGACATTCAGGACAACCTCATCGACGCTATCTATGCTTGCCACGACGGCGTTATCCGCATGATTCCTACCATCCCTACAAAGGTGGAGACATCAAGCAACCTCGCCATCATCAACATCACCGACTCAAAGGCTGAGATGCTCATCCTCGCACGCTCTTCTTCTGAAAGCATGAAGGACTATGTGACCAAGACTGTATCAAGCGCAATGGCTATGGTAGGCATGAAGGTCATCACAAGCGGTGACTATTTCGGATGGAACCCTAACCCTAACAGCCCAATGGTTGCCCTCATGAGCAATATCTATAAGGACCTCTTCAATCAGGATCCTATCGTTCAGGTATGCCATGCTGGTCTCGAATGCTCTGTCATTCTCGGCAAGTATCCTGGTCTCGACATCGTAAGCTTCGGTCCTACAATCCGTTCTCCACATACTGCTGGCGAGAGAGCACACATCCCTTCTGTGCCTAAGTTCTGGAAGCTCCTCGTCAAGACTCTTGAGGAAATCCCTGTAAAGGAATAAGATACGGACGCGACATCGCGACCAAGACTCTCCGGACTGCATGATTTCTATCCGAACCAACGCTTCCGGAACAAGATAGCCAACAAAGGATATTACAATGGAAGGCTACATTTTCCTTTCCTTGAAATGTCGCTTGTTGGCTTTTTATTTTTGCTGTTCATACAGGAAACAACAGAAATTCGGCAATAAGAAAAATAGAACAAAAAGGCGGCAGCAATGCTTTGATTTCGCAATAGCGAAGCTTTCACATCGCAATAACATAGATATTAGGCTGCAAAAGCATAGTTATTACGTCCTAATATCTATGCTTTTGCAGCCCAAAAACTACGCTTTTACAACATATTAATAATCAATACGTTACAAAGTCACTTTCCTTCTGCTCGGTCTTTACGGAAAAATCGGACAATTTTCAAAAAGCACCAAGCAAATGATTGTCAAAGAAAATGCGCAGGAAACCATCTACTGCATCCTTCTCAATTCCTCTATCAAATTGTTGACAATATAAGTATCACTCATCAGATGAAGACCCAGTTCTTTGTCATGAAGCATACGGCAGACATCGGAATCATAGAATATCTGCAGTGCTCTGTCGGTCGAGATATCTAAAGTTTCGGCCAACTGAGCTATAATCCTTGCTATTTTGTTCCACAATAAGAAATCCAACATGGCTATATCCTTTCGTATGATTGATATTTCAAATACTTGTCAACTATCTCTTGATTCAGTATGCAAATCTGATAATTCGGTTTATGATAAACCAGTTGTCGCAATGTGCGTTCCACATCTGCATATCCATTGATATAAGCTTCGACGGCATCAATGACACGGTCGTCGGCAATGCCACCTTCTATTATGTCATACCCGGTCCAAGGCTGTCCGCCCGCCCGGCTCTCAACGATGAAGTCAAGCCACTCTTTGTCGTATGCGTCGAAACGCTTTAGATTGCAATCTGCGGGACAACAGAATTCATATATATTCACTACGGCTTGCTCCGCACGCCTTATCACCTTGATGCGAGATGCCCATTGGGATGCCTGCTGAAACAAAGGTGTAAGATAGAACCCCGGTCCGAAGTCCAGGTCTTTTCTTCCTATGTTTACCAGTGGATGCTCTACAACGACATTTGATCCATGAAATAGTGTCTGCTTTTCCATTATAATTTATTTTCCCAGTTATTAAGAGCCTCTATTACGTTATCCGCAACTGCCTCACGACTCTCCGTATGCAAAGTCTCATAGCAATCTTGAATGAGATTCTTTATGAGTCCCACTTTGTCCAGTCGCCTTCTCATCTCGGATGGCGATATTTTCATCTTTTGCGCAGAAGCTTCAATTGCAAGCACCGTAAAGGCAAGACGGTCAAATTCCGGTGAACTTTTATGTAATAATCCTTTATCCATTTTTTCACTTTTATGATAATATAGGGTAAATCCATTCGAAGGAAATGCTACTTGCAAAATATACATTTGCATGCAAACAATAACTTCTTTCGGTCTGCCCTACTTATTTTCACATGAATAATCGTATTTGAATGCAAATATATAGTTTCTCTCTGACATTTCATCAGATTAAAGAGTTAAATAAAGAAAAAAAGTGTTTTTTGCCAACCTCACAGCTTAAAAACATTGCTCTGCACTGAATCATCGCTTTCTTTGGCAATGTCTGCAAAGCATTGGCATTGCATCAGTTTAGCCATAGCAATATTATCACATGACGTATTTCGTTGTTATTCTATTTCTTAGACCCAAAACAAGGCTGAAGGACGACGATTTTCTTAACCTCTATTAAGATTTTTCAGAAATATTTTGCTATCTCAGAAAAATGGAGTACCTTTGCACCACCTTAAGAGTTTAGTAATAACTTCATCATTTTAATACATTTAGGATAATAAACCTTACCATGGCTTTTATCGAGACAAACAACATCAAAGGCGATGTCTTCGGTGGCATCACAGCCGGTATCGTGGCACTCCCACTCGCACTGGCATTCGGTATTCAGGCATTTAGCGGCGTTGACAGTCCTGAAGCATCCAGCATGGGTGCGCTTGCAGGTCTTGTCGGAGCTACATTGCTCGGTTTCTTTGCAGCCCTCTTCGGCGGCACACACTCTCAGATTTCCGGTCCTACCGGTCCTATGACCGTCATCACCGCTTCCATCGTGAGCGGAGCATGGGCAAGTTCGCAGGGCAATGTCTCTGCCGTAATCCTCACCATGTCGCTTGCCGGCATCTTCTGCGGACTGTTCCAGGTCATCTTCGGACTCATCCGCATCGGCAAATACGTGCGCTACATCCCTTATCCTGTGCTCTCTGGATTCATGAGCGGCATCGGTGTCATCATCATCCTTCAGCAGATCTACCCTATCATAGGCAAGAAATCACCTGCCAGCACACTGGATATGATCATCAATTTCCCTGCTGCTCTGGCTGACGGAGTGAGCGTGATAGCCCTCGCTCTCGGTCTTGCCTGCATCTCGCTCATCGTCCTTGTGCCAAAGTTGACAAAGAAGGTGCCTGCCACTCTCGTGGCTCTTATCGCCGTGACCGTGGTTTCCCTCTTCACAAACCTCGACTCTTCCCTCACCATCGGCAATATCCCGGCTGGTCTTCCAATGCCTTTCTTCACAAAGGTGCAGCTTGACGGCATCGACTGGGCATCAGTACTTGAGGCTTCTCTCGTTCCTGGTCTGACCCTTGCAGGCCTCGGCAGCATCGACACATTGCTCACTTCCGTCGTAGCTGACAACATCACCAAGACCAAGCACAATTCCAATCAGGAACTGATAGGTCAGGGTATCGGCAATGCAGTGGCAGGTTTGTTCTGCGGTCTCGCTGGCGCTGGCGCTACAATGCGTACCGTGGTGAATGTAAAGTCTGGCGGTCGCACCCAGATTAGTGGCATGATACACGCTGTTCTCCTGCTTGCCATCCTTCTCGGACTCGGTTCTCTCGTGAAATACGTGCCACTCTCAGTCCTCGCAGGTATCCTTATCACCGTAGGATGGGGCATCATCGACTTCCGTGGATTCAAGGATTTGCTCCGCATTCCTAAGTCTGACGCTTTCGTGATGATGGTCGTTTTCCTCATGACAGTGTTCGTTGACCTTCTCACAGCAGTGGGAATCGGCATGGTAATCGCTTGCGTACTCTTCATGAAGCGTGCGGGCGACCTCGTGGAAAACAGCTATAGCGCCAAGGCACTCGACACTTTCGACAAGGAAAGTCCATGGGAAGACGAGAAAGACATGCCGGAAGAAATCCGCAATCACATATACATCGAGCGTCTCGACGGCCCTATATTCTTCGGCAGCATCACTGGCTTCCAGCGCGTTATGCACGACATCCCTACCGATGTAAAGATTGTCATCATCCGTATGCGTCGCGTTCCATTCATGGACCAGAGCGGTGTGTATGCCATGGAGACCGCCATCAAGGACCTTCAGGCTCAGGGCATTAAGGTGCTTATGACCATCATACAGCCTCAGCCTCGCTATATGCTTGAGAATCATCATATCATTCCTTTTCTCATTCCGAAGGAAAACACATTCGAAACCTTCGAGGAATGCACCGAATACCTCAAGGGTCTGTAATCTCCTTTTAGTATAATCCGACACAAAGGCAGAAGTTTCACGCTCCTGCCTTATACAAAGAATCATCCCTTTCCTATCTCTTGATTGAGAATGGAAAGGGATGATTCTTGTTTTTCCTATTCAATTACTCCTGTTTGCCAATGGCTTCATTTCCAGGAAATAACATCAATAACTAGAATTAGACCAAAGCCTACATTTTGGATATTCTACCATCAGGAGCCAGATTCCGAATTCAAGTCGGATGATGACGGCACTTTCATAAAGGCATCAATGCGCTTTATGCCTTTTTCCGTGCAGACTCCGCGCAGCAGACTGCACACAAAACTGAGGAATATCTCTCTCATCCCGTATGACTTGTAGTCGTCTTCGGTGCGGAAAAGCATGTGCATATCCCTCGAAATCTTCACTAACAGTCCATAATTTACGTCATCACGGAAATAGCCTTCTTCTATTCCTTTGGCAAAGAACTCCTGACATTTGTCCTCATCTCTACCACGTATCACCTTAAACCTTTCCGACAGCCCGGCATAACGTGATAATTCACTGAAGAACAACGGATTGGTATTGGCATACATCTCCGTATGCAGACGCAGAAACTCAAGCAGAAGGTCCATTATATCATCCGTCTGCTTGGCAAAGAGTTCCATCTTGGTATCCCACTCCTTGAAGGAATCCACCAGCACATCAAACAGTAGTTCCTCCTTATTCTGATATGTCTCGTAAAGGGTACGCTTGCTTATCTTCAGATATGAAGCGATATCGTCCATCTTCACGGCCTTGATGCCATGAAGGGAAAAAGCCTTTCTTGCCACTGGAAGTATCTGTTGCTTCAAGTGCCGGTGTCTATTTGTCTGCTTATCTTCCATAGACAATAATGTGGTGATTGTGATAAAACTGCCAAACAGCAGTGCTCTATGTTACTAATTTATATCGTATTGCCCACAAAATGAGAGCTTTGCGCAGCATTCTCACTTTGTGGGTAATTTTTCAAAACGGACAACTATAGCCTAAAATGGGAGATCATCAGCGCCACCATCTGCCGCTGCCTCTGGCTGTGCAGGGAATGGAGCTGCAGGATTTGCACCATTGTCTGCTACTGGAGCCTGAGCTGGAGCTGGCTGAGCTACGGTTCCCGGGAATGGATTCTGTACGGCTGCAGCGACATTAGGGTCCACCTGACGCACGTCAAATGCACGAATATTATTAAACCAACGTCCGTTATACTCATGCGCATCAATATCGAAAGCCACGAGAACTTCCTGACCTATCTGGATATTAAAACGCTGAAGGCGGTCTGCTCCAAAGACTGAGAACACCATCTTTCTCGGGTATGTATCATGTGTCTCAATGACAAAATCCTGAGAAACCCACTCACCACGCTGGCTCGTACCACTACGCTGCGGCAGAGCGTTAATCACTTTTCCTTGTAATTCCATATTTTATATTATATATAAGTTTCTTGCTAATCATCGGGAAATTATGTTTTTCACACATTCCGTCTGCGAAATTACTAAAATATTTTTAATTTAGACAAATTTCATGCGATTATTTTTCTAATTATGCCAAAACTTTTGTATCTTTGTAACCTAAAACGCAAAGAAATAAAAATCAAAAAAATATAAACTATGAGATTCTCACTTTCAAGCACTGCACTTAGCAGCAAACTAAACATCCTCAGCAAAGTAATAAGCCCAAAGAACTCCATTTCCATTCTGGAGTGCTTTCTCTTCGAGATAAAGGATGGCAAACTGACACTCACCGCATCTGACAACACAAATATGATGAACTGCACCATGGATCTCATCGAATATGATTCTGACGGTTCATTCTGCGTGCCTAACCGCATAATGCTCACTTCCGTAAAGGAACTTGCCGAACAGCCTATCGTCTTTGACGTGAACCTCGACGACAACAGCATACAGATGAACTACATGAACGGTTCATACCGCATCTTCGGACAAAGCGCCAACGAATATCCTCGCATGAAAGGACTTGAAGGGGACGCCACTTCCACAGTCCTTCCTTCCGATGTTCTCATCAACAATATCAACCGCACACTCTTCGCCACCGCTCAGGATGAGCTCCGAATGGTGATGAACGGTCTCTATTTCGACCTCAAGGAAGACTATATGGCCATCGTGGCAAGTGATGGACATAAGCTCGTGAGAAACCGTATATACGGCTGCAAGACCGAGGTTCCTGCATCTTTCATCCTGCCAAAGAAGCCTGCCACACTGCTCCGCACCGTGCTTGCAAATGACGGTTCCGACGTTACTATCCGCTTCAACCAGTCCAATGCCGAGGTAGTATATAATGACGGAATGCTCTGTTGCCGCCTTATCGAGGGCAAATACCCTAACTATAACAGCGTTATTCCACAGGATAATCCTAATCGTCTCACCATTGACCGCAAGGCTCTCATCAGTGCTCTGCGCCGCGTAATGCCTTTTGCAAGCGAAAGCACACAGCTCGTGAAACTCAGAATCGAATTCAACAGCCTCGAAATCAACTCTGAGGACATCGAATTCGCTACAAGCGCTCGTGAAAGCGTGGTGTGCGAATACGGTGGTATGCCTATGAGCATCGGATTCAAGGGCAGCGCTCTCTATGAGATATGCAACAATCTGACTTCTGACGAGATAGTTATCGAGCTCGCAGATCCAGGTCGCGCCGGCATCATCTCTCCTGCTCAGCAGCCTGAAGGCGAGGATGTGCTCATGCTTATCATGCCTATGCTCCTCAATGACTAAGGGGATGCGCACCATATAAACAAAGCCAACACGTAAGCAGGTGGCCTGAATTATTATTGCAATAGAGCGTATCTGTTATATAAATAACGAAAGGTATTCATACTTAACCGCTGTTATCATAATAGTTTTGACCACCTACTTAATATATAGAACATAATAAAAGGGTGGCGATTTCCATTTCCACCTCACCATAATGAAACTGAATCTTACAAAACCATTGGTCATCTTCGACCTTGAGACGACCGGTCTGGACATCAGCAAAGACAGGATTATCCAGATTTCATATATCAAGGTGATGCCTGACGGCACAGAGAAAAGGGGTAACCACCTCGTCAATCCCGAACGTCCACTTCCCGAACTGGTAGTCGAACTGACAAGTATCACAGACGAGATGCTGGCTGACAAGCCTACTTTCAAGCAGATTGCAGCCACTTTGGCACACGAATTTGAGGGTTGCGACTTCGCTGGCTTCAACTCAAACCGCTTTGATGTGCCAATGCTTGCTGAGGAATTTCTTCGTGCAGGACAGAATTATGACTTCTCCCGCTGTCGTCTCATAGACGCACAGACCATTTTCCACAAGATGGAACGCAGAAATCTTGCAGCCGCATACAAGTTCTACTGCGGCAGAAAGATGGAAGACGACTTCCAGGCTCACCTTGCTGACCAGGACACAGAGGCGACATACAGAGTGCTTCAGGGCGAACTTGACATGTATGCTCCTGGCAACCAGGAGGAAGAAGAGCGCCAACTGGAGAATGACATGGACGTTCTCAACGAGTTCTCACGCCAGAATGACAACGTCGATTTCGCTGGAAGACTGGTTTGGGGCGACGTGAAAGGTCCTGACGGTAAGCCTCTTCTCGACAAGAACGGCAAGCCACGAAAGCAGGAATACTTCAATTTCGGAAAATACAAGGGCTTCACTGTGGCTGACGTATTGCGCCGCGACCCGGGTTATTTCAGCTGGATGATGGCTGGCGACTTCCCTCTTGAGACCAAACAATGGATGACCCGCATCAGAATGCGTGAGTCCGGACTCGCTGGAAAGTAAGTCACCAAGCATCCTTTATCATCTTACAAAGCGCAGCGTACTATATTACAAAGCGCAGCTTGCCTCATAATAAAGTGCAATTTACTATATTATAAAGTGCAGCTTGCCTCATAATAAAGTGCAGCTTACAATACAATAAAGCGCATCTTGCAACGTTATTACAAGTAAAAAAGAATTGACTGTACTCGAAAGAAATAAATCATTGATACGTACCATCGCCGTTATGGCGATGGTATGGTCATGTATTGTCCCTGCTTCAGCACAGGAATTGCTGGCTAAATTCACAGTCAACCGAAACGCAGTGCAGGGCACCGACAATGCCGTCTTTGAGAAATTCAAAGAGACTATCGAAGACTTTGTAAACCACAAGCAGTGGACCAATCTGCAATTTCAGGAGCATGAGCGCATTCCTTGCAACTTCAACATCACGGTAAAGAAATACAATTCGGAGACAAACCTCTGGACTTGTACCGCCATGATACAAGCAAGTCGCCCGGTATTCAATAGTTCCTACACCTCCACATTCTACAGCAACAACGATGGAGACTTCAATTTCGAGTTCTCACAGTTTGACCAACTGGAGTTTAATGAGGACGTAATCGACAATCAGTTGACTGCTCTCATCGGCTATTATGCCTTCCTTATCATTGGTCTTGACCTCGAAACATTCTCCCCCAATGGCGGTGAAGAGATACTGCAGCGCTGTATGAACCTGACAAACAATGCGCAAAACCTCGCTTTCTCCGGATGGAAAGCATTCGACAATTCCAAGAATCGCTTCGCAATAATCAATGATTACCTCGATGGAGCCATGGCTCCTTTCCGCCAACTGCAATATGATTACTACCGGAAAGGGCTGGACGAAATGGCAAACAACGTGGAGCGAGGTCGCACGGAAATAACGACTACCATCGAGAACAACCTGAAAAAAGCACATACCGACCGTCCTCTCTCGCTGTTACCACAAATCTGGACGGAATTCAAGAAAGACGAACTTGCCAATATATATAAAGGTAAAGGGACGCAAAAGGAAAAAGAAAGCGTCTATGAAATTCTCCAAAGCATCAATGCTTCACAAAATTCCCAGTGGGAAAAGATCAAACAGTAAACCATGCTTAAGCTATTACACATTAAAAACTTTGCCCTGATTGACTCCCTCGACATAGAGTTTGAGGCTGGATTCTCCGTCATTACAGGTGAGACAGGCGCTGGAAAGAGCATCATTCTCGGCGCTATCGGCTTGCTGATGGGACAACGTGCCGACTCGAAAGCCATAAAGTCAGGAGCTCAAAAGTGCACTATCGAAGCGCATTTCGACCTCTCCAAATATGGCATCAGCAAATGGTTTGAGGATAATGACATAGATTTCGACCCAGAAGACTGCATCATTCGCCGCGAACTTACAGCATCCGGAAAGAGCCGAGGCTTCATAAATGACACGCCTGCCACCATTCATCAGATGCGACAACTTGGCGAAATGCTCATGGATGTCCACTCCCAGCATCAGAATCTCTTGCTTCAAAAGGAGGATTTCCAACTCAATACCATTGACATTATAGCGCAAAACACGCTTGAAAGGAATGCTTTCACCAAGGCTTTCAAGGCTTATCACGATGCAGAAACGGCTTTGCAGCGCCTTCGTCAGCAGATATCAGAGTCACAACGCAATGAGGAATTCATGCGTTTCCAGCTCAACGAACTGACAGAAGCCAACCTTTCAGAGGGCGAACAGGAAGATCTGGAGAATGAAAGCCGCAGCGCTTCGCATACAGAAGACATCAAAGCGGCCCTTTATGAAGCCACCGAACTGCTCTCTGGCGATGAAAATGACATCGTCGGAAACCTGAAAACGGTGTGCTCACGCATCGAATCCATCTCCCAACTGTACCCTAAAATCAGCGAAATAAACGACAGATTAGGCTCTGCTTACATAGAGATAAAGGACATTGCTTCAGAAGTCAGCTACGCATTGGATGATGTTGACTTTGATCCTCAAAGGCTTGAGCAAATAAATGAGCGCCTCGACACCATCTATTCCCTACAACGTAAATACAACATGAAAACGGTGGAGGAACTCATTGAGGAAAGAAACAGACTGCAAAAGGATGTAGATGTGATAGACAATTCCGACATGGAACTGACTACACAGACTGAACTTGTGGAAAAACTCAGAACTGCTGCAATGGAAAAAGCAAGCATTCTGAGCAAGACAAGACACAAGTCAGCCAAGATTATCGAGAAGGAAATACACGAAAGGCTCGTCTCTCTCGGTATGCCAAACGTGCAGTTTGCCGTTGAAATCAAAGCTGTTGAAATGGGACACGACGGTCTTGACCACGTCGCCTTCCTCTTCTCAGCAAACAAAGGCATGGCTATGCGCCCGGTTTCACAAGTCGCTTCCGGTGGCGAAATAGCGAGAGTGATGCTCTCTCTCAAGGCTATGATTAGCGGAGCAATCAAGCTTCCTACCATCATCTTCGACGAAATAGACACAGGCGTCAGCGGAAAGATGGCGGAAAAGATGGCAGACATAATGCTGCAGATGGGCAAATCTGACCGTCAGGTGCTCAGTATCACGCATCTTCCACAGATTGCTGCCAGAGGAACAGCTCACTATAAGGTGGAGAAACATGACACTGAAGATGGCACAACGTCCATCATGCGCCGTCTGACCGATGAGGAAAGAGTGCAGGAAATCGCGCAGATGCTCAGCGGAGAAAATATCTCCGAGGCTGCCATCATCAATGCAAAAGAGCTGCTTAACAAAAACAATTAACCATTATTTATGCTTTGTTGTTTGGAGGTCTTGCAGTTTTGTGACTTAGTGATTTGCAGTAAAATCTTATATTTTACCTCTAAAAACAAATCGACCAAAGAACTAAACAACAAGACAACCAAACAACTAAACAACAAAAAGATGAAAAAGATAATCGCAATAATCATGCTTTTTGCATGCGTAATGCCTGTAATTGCACAGTCATCACATGTGAAGAAAGCGGCAAAAAACGTCTTCAAACTCACGACCTTCAATGAAGAAGGCAAACTTCTGCATACAAGTTACGGAATTTTCACCAGTACTGACGGCATAGCTCTTAGCACCTGGGATGCATTTGTAGGTGCTTCATCCGCCAATGTCATTGATGCCCAAGGCAGAAAATATGACGTTGACTGCCTCATAGGTGCCAATGAGATATACAATGTCTCAAAGTTTCGCGTCATTATCCCAGAAGGAAAGAAGATGCAGATTACTCCTGCGGTGGTTACTTCCACTCCTGTAGCAGTTGGAGGCGAGTGTTGGCTGGTGGAATATGATATAAAGAATCCGGTGATAAAGCGCTTTTCTCCGTCTATTGTCGAAACTTTCGACCAGAATCTGCCTTACTATACCTTTGAGCAGACGGCTCCTGACGAGCTCGCAGGCTCGCCTTTCCTCAATTCCAACGGTGAGTTGATGGGACTCATGCAGCCTGCCACCAAGCGCACAGACCTCTATTGTCCAAGTGCACAGTATGCCATGTCCATGACTGTGAACGGCCTTACAGCCAATCAGGCTACCATCCGCCAGACAAATATGCGAGTGGCACTGCCGGAAGATTTCCAGCAAGCACTGCTTGCCCTCATGATGTCGCAGAGCAGAAGCACTGCAAAGAACATGATAGCCACCGCTGATGAGTTTATCAATCGTTTCCCAACAGCATACGAAGGCTATGAGACCAAGGCTGCAACACTTACTGACCAGGGCGAATATGCACAGGCAGACCAGGTGATGAAGGAAGGAATAGAGAAGAGCGAGAAGAAGGACGAGGCGCATTTTGCCTACTCTCGCATTATATATAATAAGGTGTTGCTGAGCAATGACTCCACTTTCACCGCCTGGACTCTCGACAAAGCCATAGAGGAAATTGATGCTGCGTACGCTATCAATCCGCTTCCTGCCTACACTCTCCACAAGGCTAAGATACTGTATGCACAAAAGGATTATGAGAAAGCCTGCGAACTCTTCGTCAATGTCAGCAAGACGAATATGCGAAGTGCAGAATGTTTCTTCTCTGCAGCTTTGTGTCAGCAGAACATTAAAGCCCCAAAAGAGACTGTAATAGCATTGCTTGACAGTGCAGTAGCATGTTTTTCAGAGCCTTACAGAGCTGACGCCGCTCCATATTTCTTTGCTCGTGCGCAATATCTTGACGAGGTAGGAATGTCACGTAAAGCCGTAACCGACCTCTATACTTACGAAAAAATCATGGAAGGACGTCTCAATGCAAACTTCTATTACATGCGTGAGCAGACCGAAATGCGTTGCCGTCTGTTCCAGCAAGCCATCAACGATATAAATAAAGCATGCGAAATGGATCCTGAAGAAGGCGCATATCATGCTGAGAAAGCATTGCTCTACGTCCGTGTAAACATGCTCGATGAGGGTCTGGCAGCCGCAAAAGAGTGCGTAGAGAGGTTCCCTGACTATGGTGATGCCCACGCTATCCTCGGACTCGCCCTTATCCAGAAAGGCAAGAAAAAGGACGGTTTGGCTGAACTGGAGAAGGCAAAAGCGCTCAATTCACCAATGGCACAGCCTCTCATCGATAAATATGGCAAGTAATTACCCATATTTTTATCGTCAGGAAAGACAGCCATTTAGCAATACTATTCATTTTTTCATCCCACTTTTTTTGAGAATATATGGAAATCAAAAAGTCTGAATTCAAGATAAGTGCTGCGAAATTGTCGCAGTGCCCTAAAGATAACATGATGGAGTTTGCCTTCATCGGCAGAAGTAATGTGGGCAAATCCAGCCTCATCAATATGCTTTGCAATCATAAAGGTCTTGCAAAGACATCCGCTACTCCAGGCAAGACCCTGCTAATCAATCATTTCATAATCAACGATTCATGGTATATCGTTGACCTTCCAGGCTATGGTTTTGCCAAAAGGTCGAAGAAGGTGCAGGATGACATCACCAAGATGATTTCAACTTATATCCTCCAGCGCGAGCAGTTGGTGAATGTTTTCCTCCTTATCGACATCCGTCATGACCCTCAGAAGATAGACCGCGAGTTTATGGACTGGCTTGGCGAGAACGGTGTTCCTTTCTGTATAGTGTTCACAAAGGCAGACAAACTCGGTCCGGTGAAGGCGAAATCAAATGCCGACAAATACATGAAGTCGCTCCTTGACGTATGGGAGGAACTGCCTCCTTATTTCATTTCTTCATCTGAAAAGAAACAGGGACGTGAGGAAATTCTCGATTATATCGACATGATTATCAATGCTCCTGCAGTAGAGGAAGAGTAAATCTGGAGAAATCAAGAATCAAACTCGACATAACCAACTGTAAATCAACGCTTAGGCAGCAAACAAGCCTGAGCGTAATACTCATGTAGAGTTGCCTCATCAGCATCTTTCATATTTCATTCTTCACATTTCATTCTTCGTTAAAATAAATGCAACCACTATTAGATATCCAGAACGTCAGCAAGAGATTCGGCGAGAGAGTGCTCTTTGAGGACATCTCTTTCTCCATCGGAGAGGGACAGCGCGTCGGTCTCATCGCGCAGAATGGAACGGGAAAGACGACTCTTCTCTCCATGCTTACAGGCGATGAGAGCTGTGATTCCGGTGCTATCATCTATCGAAACGGCATAAAGGTGGGCTATCTCAGGCAGGAACCGAAGTTTCCCGAAGGCGCTTCCGTACTCGAAGCATGCTTTCACGGCGTGGATTTCGATGATGATGCCCAACTGAAAGCCAAGCAGATACTCACCCAACTCAGAATCAAAGACCTCAACCAGCCTATCGCCCAGCTCAGCGGAGGACAGCAGAAAAGGGTCGCTTTGGCTCAGACTCTGATTTCAAATCCTGACCTTCTCATCCTGGATGAGCCGACTAACCACCTCGACCTTGAGATGGTGGTGTGGCTCGAAGGCTTTCTCTCCCGTGGCAACCGGTCTCTGCTCATGGTCACACACGACCGCTATTTCCTTGACAATGTATGTTCCGTCATTCTGGAACTCGACAACAAGACGATATATTCCTACAAAGGGTCCTACTCCTACTATCTGGAGAAGCGCCAGCAGAGGATTGATGCCACTCGTGCAAACATCGAACATGCAAACAATCTCTACCGTCGCGAACTTGAATGGATGCGCCGTCAGCCGCAGGCCCGCGGACATAAGGCGAGATACCGTGAGGATGCGTTCTACGAACTGGAAAAAGTGGCAAAGCAACGCATCGAAGAACGCCAGATCAGACTGAAGGCAAGCAACGTATATATCGGCTCAAAAATATTTGAATGTCAGTACGTTTCAAAGGCTTTTCCTGCAAGAGACGATGCTTCTACGGAAGGAAAGACCATCCTGAAGGACTTCTATTACAACTTTGCCCGCTTTGAAAAAATGGGCATTGTGGGCAATAACGGCACTGGAAAATCCACATTCCTCAAGCTCCTTCTTGGCATTGAGCCTGTTGACTCCGGCAAATTCGACATCGGAGAGACCGTGAAATTCGGTTATTTCTCACAGGAAGGTCTGCAATTTGATGAAAGTCAGAAGGTGATTGACGTGGTAAGGGACATCGCAGACTATATAGACCTCGGTCAGGGACGACATCTCAGTGCTTCACAGTTTCTCCAGCACTTCCTGTTTACTCCTGACCAGCAGTACAACTACGTCTATAAACTGTCGGGAGGCGAGAAGAGAAAACTCTATCTCTGCACCGTCTTGATGCGCAATCCGAACTTTCTCGTTCTCGACGAGCCTACAAACGACCTCGACATCAAGACATTACAGATTCTTGAAGAATACTTGCAGGATTTCCCAGGCTGTGTCATCGTAGTCAGCCACGACCGCTATTTCATGGATAAAGTGGTGGATCATCTGCTCGTGTTCAGAGGTGAAGGCGAGGTAAAGGACTTCCCTGGCAATTACACACAGTATCGGGAATGGCAGAAACTGGAGGATAAAAAGACCGCCGAACTGAAAGAAGCCGCACAGAAAGCAGCCTCTTCACGGGGCTCCAGCAATGCTCCTATACCTTCGCAGACCGGAAAAAGTCAGCGAGACCCTAATGCCGCTCCGCAGAAACGCAAGATGACTTTCAAGGAAAAACAGGAGTTTGCCCAACTGGAAAAGGACATCGAAGCTCTGACAGCAGAGAAAGAGAGCATTGAGACAGCACTTAGTTCCGGCTCTGTCTCCGTAGAACAGATAACGGAAATGAGCAAGCGACTCCCTATACTCAACGAGGAACTCGACGAGAAGGAAATGCGCTGGCTGGAACTTTCTGAAATATAACACGTATATACTTGGTAGGAGGGCTGTTACACTGCTCTCCTACTTACATAATAACAACAAACATTATTTTGGCAACACATATTTCCACTGACATCCGACAAGGATTCAGAGACGGTATTCCGATTGCTTTGGGCTACTTTGCCGTAGCTTTCTCATTAGGTATAATAGCCCGAAAGGCAGACATTTCCATGCTTACAGGCTTCATCAGCAGCTTCTTCACCCGCGCTTCGGCTGGAGAATACGGTGTATATTCACTGATTGCGCTCGGCACCACTTATGCGGAAATTCTGGGAATCAGCCTCATAGCCAACCTCAGATACCTGCTGATGAGCGCATCTCTCTCTCAGAAGTTTGCCGAAAACACATCATTATGGAAACGAATCATGGTGGCGCTCTGCATCACCGACGAAGTCTTTGGCATTTCAATAGCCTATCCCGGCAAACTGGCTCCTTCTTATACCTTCAGTGCAGCATTCATCTCTACCCTCTTCTGGGCTTCAGGCACGGCATGCGGCATACTGGCTGGTGGCGCTCTGCCGAAAAATATCGTTGCAGCATTGAGCGTAGCGCTGTATGGAATGTTCATCGCCATCGTCATTCCTCCATCCAAGAAGGACCATAATGTGGGCTGGTCAGTGCTTGCAAGTTTCATGGCAAGCGGACTATGCACAGTGATGCCTTACGTCAGCCTTCTCAGTTCGGGAATGCGCACCATCCTCCTTACCATCATCATATCCGCCGTGGCAGCATGGCTGAAACCCATCAAGACCTCAGAAGAATGAACACCATCGCATATATTCTCCTCATGATATTCGTCACCAATGCCATCCGCATCCTTCCGGTGACGCTTATCCGCAAGCGGATTACCAATCCTTTCCTGTGCAGTTTTCTCTATTACGTCCCTTATGTGACGCTTAGCGTTATGACATTTCCCGCTATTGTCACTGCCACATCCAGCACTCTTGCCGGTTCGTTGGCACTTGTATTCGGTATTGCGGCAGCATGGAAAGGCTGGGGACTGTTCCCTGTGTCCGCCCTTTGTTGCATTGTCGTCTTCATAGTTGACACTCTGTCAGCATAGATGGCAATGAGAATTGTTCGATTTTTCCACTCTTACAGAACAGTCGAATAGTAATCGTATAACAACGTGATATTCAGAATATTGTAAAAGCATAGTTTTTAGGCGGTAAAAGCATAGTTATTAGGACGCAATAACTATGCTTTTACCGCCTAATTTCTATGTTATTGCAATGTAAAAGCTTAGCTATTACGAAATAATTGCTTTGTCATCGTTATTTTGTTCTGTTTTTCCTTAAAGATTATTGATTGATTTCTATAAACATAAACTTGGGACACATAATAAAAAGATTCCTCCGGCAAAAGCGAGAACTTTTGCCGGAGGAAACAAAAAAACCGTTGGTGCGATGATCACATCGTTCCAACGGCTTACTCTTTACTGTTCGTGTGAGTAATATATTACTCAGCAGCAGCTGTATCGGCAGCAACAGTGTCAGCAGCAACTGTATCGACTGCAGTTGTGTCAACTGTATCCTCAGCAGGAGCCTGCTCAGTCTTCTGACCACATGATGCGAAAGAGATAGCTGCGATAGCTACGAACATAAAAACTAATTTCTTCATTTTTCTTTGCTTTTTAAAATATGTAAAACAATCTTTGTTTATTAAAACACTGCAAAGGTAAGCATTTTTCTAATACGACGTATCATTTTTTTTGATTTTTTTTCTACCCTTTTTGTAACTCTTTTGCAACATTTTGATATTCAACGTTTTACGCAGTGTGAATAAAAGTTAAAATTTTTTCAATCTCGTCAAAACCCCATTTTTTAACACTTTTACGCTGTTTACGGACACAAAATTTGCCTGTATAATTTTTTATTCGTACCTTTGCAGTTGTACTTATATATAAATATGTACGCGTAAAGAATATGATAGATACATCAGCATTTCAAGGCAAGACAGCAAAATACTTCACTCTCGGATGCAAACTCAATTTTTCCGAGACTTCGACATTCGGACAGATGCTTCAGGAAATGGGCGTCAGAACGGCAGACAAGACTGAGAAAGCGGACCTCTGCCTGATAAACACCTGCTCGGTAACGGAAGTGGCAGACAGCAAATGTCGCCAAGCCATACGCAAGATGGTGAAAGAAAATCCGGACTCTTTCGTCATCGTGACAGGATGTTACGCACAGTTGGAGGCTGAAACCGTGGCAAAGATAGAGGGCGTGGACCTCGTTTTGGGAAGCAATGAGAAGGCTAATCTCATCGACTACCTATCGAATGCATGGAGCAACCAGCTCAACAAGAGCGACATAAAGGAGGAAAAGCACGGTCATTGCGGAGAGTTTCATGCCGTAAAGACAAAAGACATCAAGACTTTCCAGCATTCTTGCTCAAAAGGAAACAGGACACGCTATTTCCTTAAGGTGCAAGATGGATGCAACTATTACTGCACCTACTGCACCATACCGTTCGCCCGTGGCAATTCCCGCAACCCAAGCATCGCCAGCCTGGTGGAACAAGCCAGGAAGGCTGCAGCGGAAGGGGGCAAGGAAATAGTCATCACTGGCGTCAACATAGGCGACTTCGGTCAAACTACCGGTGAGAGATTCATCGACCTCGTCAAGGCACTCGACTCCATCGAAGAGATAAAGAGATACAGGATTTCAAGTCTGGAGCCTGACCTAATCGATGAGGAACTGATAGAATACTGCGCCAAGAGCCGTGCGTTCATGCCGCATTTCCACATTCCTTTGCAGTCCGGTTCCGACTCTGTGCTGAAACTGATGCACAGACATTACGACACCCAGCTTTTCATTGACAAGATTCAGCTTATCAAACGCCTGATGCCGGATGCGTTCCTCGGCATTGACGTGATGGTAGGCACACGAGGCGAGACACCGGAATACTTTGAGGAGACTTACAGGCTGCTCGACAGTCTGCCTGTCACCCAGCTTCATGTGTTCCCTTATTCCGAAAGACCAGGCACTGCTGCGCTAAAGATTCCTTACGTAGTGGATGCTAAAGACAAGAAGAAAAGGAGCCAAAGGCTTCTCGATATGTCGGAAGAAAAGACGCAGGCTTTCTATGCTTCCCACATCGGACAGGAGAAAGAGGTGCTCTTCGAGAAGGCTCCGCGAGGCAAAGCTATGCACGGTTTCACGGACAATTACGTCAGAGTGGAACTTCCAGCAGCGCAGTCGAAGGAGGAATACGACAATGAAATAATGATGGTAAGATTGAAAGGGTTCAATCATGACAAGTCTGCTCTCATCTGCGAGATAATAAGTGAGTAGTCTGAATTTGCATTACACTATCTACTTATGAAGAAAATAGCGATTGTAATACTCAACTGGAACGGGGCTCACATGATGCGAACCTACCTTCCTACCGTGATAAAGAACTCTCCAGAGGCGGAGGTAATCATTGCAGATAATGCTTCAAGCGATGATTCGCTGAAGATGCTGGCAAGCGATTTTCCAGAAATCAGAACCATAGTGCTGGATAAAAACTATGGTTTTGCTGATGGATACAACAAGGCTTTCAAGCAGGTGGAAGCGGAATATCTTCTTCTTCTCAATTCCGATGTCGATGTACCGGAAGGCTGGCTCGCTCCCCTACTCGACTTCATGGAGTCTCATCCCGAGGCTGCCGCTTGCCAACCGAAGCTCCGCGCCATAAAGGCCAGGGACTCATTTGAATATGCCGGCGCTGCAGGCGGTTTCATTGACAAGTACGGTTATCCTTTCTGCAGAGGCAGAATCTTTGAGACGGTGGAGAAAGACCACGGACAATACGACCGGAACATGGAGATTCTATGGGCCACAGGTGCGTGTATGATGGTGAGATCCAGGGACTATTGGGATGCTGGAGGACTGGACGGACGCTTTTTTGCACACAATGAAGAGATAGACCTCTGCTGGCGCATACGCCTGTTGGGCAGAAAGATATACTGCGTCACTGACAGCGTGGCGTTCCATCTCGGAGGCGGTACGCTGCCGAAGGGCAACCCGAGGAAGACGTTTCTCAACTTCCGAAACAATCTCACGATGCTCTACAAGAACCTGCCTGACAGCGAACTGCATCATGTCATGCGCATCCGATTCTTCCTCGACTGGCTTGCTGCTTTCCAGATGCTGATTCTCGGAAGGAGTATCGGGGATTTCAAGGCTGTGATACGTGGCAGAAGGGAATTTAATCGCTGGAAACATGATTTCGACAATGATCGAAAACGCATTCAGGCCACCAAGAAGGTAAACCATATTCCTGAGATTTTCGGGAAGAGTTTACTTTGGCAATACTATGCAAAGGGCAAGAAATTGTTCAGCCAACTCTAAACTGATAACTTATTATCACATAGCGATATATGACCAAACGCGAACGATACGAATACATACTTGACCATTTTCGCGAGAATATGGGAGTGGTTTCTTCTGAACTTGACTTTGGAAGCACATTCCAGTTGCTTGTCGCTGTAATGCTAAGCGCACAGTGTACCGACAAACGTGTCAATATGGTCACTCCGCCGCTCTTTCATGATTATCCTGATGCAAAGGCAATGGCTTCGGCTGATGAAAATGAGATTTACGAATACATAAAGAGCATTTCATACCCTAATGCCAAGGCGCAGCATCTCGTGGAAGCGGCAAAAATACTGGTAAGCGACTATGACGGCGAGGTTCCTTCAGACATGGATGACCTTTTGCGCTTGCCTGGAGTGGGCAGAAAGACGGCCAATGTCATTCAGGCTGTAGCCTTCCGCAAGTCGGCAATGGCTGTAGATACACATATCTTCCGCGTTTCGCATCGTCTCGGACTTGTAAGGAAATCGGACAACACACCGTACAAGGTGGAGATGGAACTCATTAAATTCATTCCTGCGGACGACATTCCAGATGCCCACCACTGGCTTTTGCTGCACGGAAGATATGTCTGCACGAGCAGAAAACCGAAATGCGAAAAGTGTCCTTTCACTGCATTCTGCCCTGAAAAGAGAAGGATTGATGCAGAAGGATAAAGACATTTTTGAATGAAACACGGCAATACCCAAAAGAGCATTCTACATATTGTTCTGTAGAATGCTCTTTTCTATATCCTATCATGTTATCCCTTCCAGCGGAGGCAAAGCATTGTGATGTCATCACTTTGCTCGTTTCCATCAGCGAAAGTCTTTACTGCATCAAAGACTCCGTCTGCCATCTCCTTCATCGAAGCATCCTTCAGGAGTTCAACGATACCGAGAGTATGGCTATCGCCATACAGTTCCATTGCCTTGTTTTCTGCTTCAGTCACTCCATCGGTATAGAGGAAGAGCGCATCATTCTTCTGCATTTGTACGCTTTCAGTCTGATAAGAGAAGTCTGCAATGGCACCGGCAGGAAGGTTTGTGCATGGTTTCATGAAGTCAGTACCATCTTTCGTAATCAGTATAGGAGCATTATGACCTGCATTACAGTAAGACAGCGTTCCGGTTTCCATATCCAGAACACCACAGAAAAGGGTGCAGAACATATCCTGGTCGTTGCCATTTGCCAGTTCGCTGTTTATTCCTGACACAATCATAGACGGCTCATTGCTGTATCTTCCCACATTTCGGAAGAGATGACCTACCACCATCATGAAGAGTGAAGCAGGGACTCCCTTGCCTGAGACGTCTCCTATCATGAAGAAGAGTTTCTCATCTCGCATGAAGAAATCAAAGATATCACCGCCCACTTCCTTTGCAGGGACGACGAGACCATATATATCTATGTCGTTTCTTTCAGGGAATGCCGGGAACGTCTTTGGCAGAAGACCTTTCTGAATCTGGGACGCGATGTGGAGATCACGCTCCATTCCCGCCTTTTTCTCCGTGGTATTGCGCAGGTCATCAATGTATCTGACCAGCTCTTGCTGCATGGCTACGAAGGAATTGCGCAGATGCGATATGTCGGAATGACCGCTTACCTCAGGTATCTTGTAACTGAAATCTCCATTGGAAATGGCATTTGCCGCCTCGGCTATCCTGCCTAAAGGACGCAGTTGCCAGTTGACTGTCGAAATTATGCAAGACACTATGACGAGCATCAACAGCACAAGCATTGTAATGACAAGCAAAGTGATGATTACTGTCATGTCATTGTTGTCGCCTAATGGCACTACGCAGGTCACTATCCATCCGGTTTTGTCAATCACTTCCGATGACATCGAACTGTTTCCTACATCTTTTACGCCGACAAGATGACACATAAAACCTATCACCTTACTGCTATCTACTGGTATTACTGGCGCTTCATTCACATTTTTCATGATAAGAGACGAGTCACGATTATATAGAAAGAGTCCTTCCTTGGCAGCCACTGAAATGTATGCGTTGCCCGATTCTATCTCCTTGTCCGCTATCTTTCGGAGCCAGTCCAGATTTATGTCTGCGCAAAGGGCACCTGTCACCTCGCCTTTTGCATTGCAAAGGGGAGTCACAAACGTGGTTACTGCCGTCTGTTTGCCATGCTTTGCCACATAGTGCGGAGCACTCCAGACACTTGTTTTCTGCAGTTTTGCAGCGTCAATACATTTGCTCAACTCATTGTTTCCATATATTTCACTATCAGAAAATGCCGCATAAGCGCTGTCTATATCAGGCGTTCGCACCACAATACTGTCGCAAATCTGCACAATATCGGTCTTATCAGCGCATTTTTGCTGCGCTATCAGCGCCGCAGTCTTTACGACATTCTCCACATTATTTATATTATCCTCTATATCTTTCTTCACGACTTTCTCCATCGTGGACATTCTTGACATATTACTTATACCGCCCACGATTACAGTCATGACGTTAGTGAATGACCATCCGAGGATAATCATCACCACAATCAGCACCATATTGATGCGGAAAGACATCGAGGAGAAAAGTCTTCGTTTCCTGTTGTCCTGTTTCTTCATGCGTGCAAAGATACAAAAAAAAACGAATACACGGCAAAAGGAAGCGGAAAAAAGTCCATAAATGCGAAAAAGGTTCGCCCATATCAATGGACGAACCTTTATTTATTATTTAGAGAGAGTTATTTCTCCTTTTTGCAGAAGAGATGATTACTCACCCTTCTCCATCTTAGCCTTCAATGCAGCAAGAGCGTCGAAGTCACCGAGTGACTGTGCAGCAGCTACGTTATTGATAGCAGCTGTCTCTTCCTTCTTAGCTGCACGTGGCTTGCGAGCTGGCTTCTTCTCCTCTTCACGCTCTGCCTCGAATGTGCGAGAGTGAGAAAGGATGATGCGCTTGGTCTCCTTAACGAACTCAATTACCTTGAAATCGAGCTCCTCACCAACCTGTGCCTCTGTGCCATCCTGCTTAACGAGGTGCTTAGGAGTAGCGAAACCTTCACCACCTTCGTTGAGAACGATTACAGAACCACGCTCCATCTTCTCAGAGATCTTACCCTTGTGGATAGAACCTGGAGTGTAGATTGTCTCGTAAGTGTCCCAAGGATTCTCCTCAAGCTGCTTGTGACCGAGAGAGAGACGACGGTTTTCCTTGTCGATGTCGAGAACTACAACGTCGATAGGTGCGCCTACCTGAGTGAACTCTGAAGGGTGCTTTACCTTCTTTGTCCAAGAGAGGTCTGAGATATGGATAAGTCCGTCAACACCTTCCTCGAGCTCAACGAAGATACCGAAGTTAGTGAAGTTACGTACCTTAGCGTTGTGCTTAGAACCTACAGGGTACTTAGTCTCGATGTTCTCCCATGGATCATCCTTGAGCTGCTTGATACCGAGAGACATCTTGCGCTCGTCACGGTCGAGAGTAAGGATAACAGCCTCAACCTCATCACCAACGTGCAGGAACTCCTGTGCGCTGCGGAGGTGCTGGCTCCAAGACATCTCAGATACGTGGATAAGACCCTCTACACCAGGAGCAACCTCAACGAATGCACCGTAGTCAGCGATAACTACTACCTTACCCTTGATGTGATCACCTACCTGGAGGTTTGGATCAAGAGCATCCCATGGGTGTGGAGTGAGCTGCTTGAGACCGAGAGCGATACGCTTCTTCTCCTCATCGAAGTCAATGATTACGACATTGATCTTGTCATCAAGCTTAACTACCTCGTGTGGATCGCTTACGCGGCCCCAAGAGAGGTCTGTGATATGGATGAGTCCGTCAACACCACCGAGGTCAACGAATACACCATAGTTGGTGATATTCTTGACAGTACCTTCGAGTACCTGTCCCTTCTCAAGCTTAGAGATAATCTCCTTACGCTGAGCTTCGAGCTCCTGCTCGATGAGAGCCTTGTGAGAAACGACAACATTGCGGAACTCCTGATTGATCTTAACGATCTTGAACTCCATGGTCTTGCCTACGAATACATCGTAGTCACGGATAGGATGTACGTCTATCTGGCTGCCTGGAAGGAAAGCTTCGATGCCGAATACATCAACGATCATACCACCCTTAGTGCGGCACTTGATGTAACCCTGAACAACTTCCTCGTTGTCGAGAGCAGCATTAACGCGATCCCAAGACTTGCTGAGGCGAGCCTTCTTGTGAGAAAGGATCAGCTGACCCTTCTTGTCTTCCTGATTTTCTACATATACCTCTACTACATCACCTACCTTAAGGTCTGGATTGTAGCGGAATTCAGATGCTGCGATGATACCATCGCTCTTGTAACCGATGTTAACAATCACCTCTTTCTTGTCGAGAGAGATAACTGTACCGTCAACTACCTGATGCTCAGACACCTTGTTAAGAGTTGAATCATAAGAGGCAGTCTGCTCCTCCTTTGATACTTCGCTGATACCGCCATTCTCGAATTCTTCCCAGTTGAAGTCGGCGAGTGGCTGTACATTTTTAAAGTTTGACATGTTAATTAAAAAAAATATAATAGTGAATAATAACGCTTGACGGTTTCCTTACAGACCTATCAGGCGCAAAATCGTTTGCAAAGTTACTATAATTTATTATGAATTAGGCACTAACGCATGGTTTTTATCTCGTGATTTAAAAATTATTAACACAAATCAAACACTTTAATGACGAAAAAGCCCTAACTTTGCATTGGCTTTTATTGTTTTGCTGCTGGAATGATTGCTTGATTGGTTGCTTGGTTAAACCACAAACCTGTCACTCAACAAAGCTGTCAACACGGTCTCCAAAGCTGTCAACATGGTCACGAAAGCTGTCAACATGGTCACGAAACCATTATAAATGGAACAAAACAACAAAGCCATCAAGCATTAAAACGACTAAATCTTAAAGACTCCATGCGAATTATCACAACCCTTTTATCCCTATTTATCCTCATGCTTCCACTCCAAGCCAAGAAAACAAAGACTGTAGAAATCAAACTGATAGAAACTTCTGACGTACACGGAATGTTCTTTCCAGTCAATTATATGACAGGAAAGCCGATAGACGGAACGCTGGCAAGGGTGAGCAGTTACGTGAAAGCGGAACGCAAGAAGTATGGTAATAACCTCATATTACTGGAGAATGGCGACCTTCTTCAGGGACAACCGACTAACTATTACTGGAATTTTATCAACACGAAAGAGGCAAATATCGGTGCGAGCATCATCAACTATATGGGTTATGACGCACAGAATTTCGGTAATCACGATGTGGAAACAGGCCATAAGGTGTATGACAAATGGGTGAAAGAGGTGAAATGTCCTGTTCTAGGCGCAAACATCATCAGCGACGCGACAGGCAAACCTTACGTTACACCTTATATAATATTAGAGCGCGAGGGCGTAAAAATCGCTGTTCTCGGTATGCTTACGCCGGCAATCCCCAACTGGCTCAGCAAGGATATATGGGAAGGACTGCACTTTGAGGAAATGGTTTCATCGGCAAAGCGCTGGGTTAAGGAGATAAAAGCGAAGGAAAGACCTGACATTATCATCGGTCTTTTCCACTCCGGCAAAGAAGGTGGCATCACAACTCCTGATTATTGCGAAAATGCGAGCAAGAGCGTGGCAGAGAAAGTGCCGGGATTTGACGTCATTTTCTATGGTCACGACCACCAGCCATACTGCGGGAAGACAGTAAACAGCGAGGGAAAGAGCGTCTATATCGTAGATCCTGCCAATCATGCGAAGGTAGTTGGCGAGGCAATAATTAAGGTAACGCTCGACGGAAAGAAAGTGATAAGCAAGGAAATCACCGCCTCTCTCCCCTCAATGAAGGAACAGCCAGTGGATGAAGAGTACATGCAGACCTTCCAAAAGGAGATAAAAGAGCTTGAGGCATTTACCTCGAAAGAGGTTGGAACCTTTGAGACTTCGGTCTATACACGCGATGCTTTCTTCGGTTCATCTGCGTTTTCAGACCTTGTCCACAATCTTCAGTTGTCCATAACAGGTGCTGATATCTCATTCAATGCACCGCTTATGATGAACGCATCGATAGAAAAAGGCCCTGTGACAATGGCAGATATGTTCAATCTCTACAAGTATGAGAACAAGCTTTACATGCTGAAGATGCGCGGATCAGAGATACATAAGTACCTTGAAATGAGCTATTCACTCTGGACAAACCAGATGAAGACGACCGATGACCATATTCTTCTCTTTGACGAAACGCATACAGACAAGCGCAATAGAGGACTGAAGAACGCCTATTATAACTTTGACAGCGCAGCAGGCATTATCTATACAGTCGATGTAACGAAGCCAAAGGGCGAGAAAGTCACCATTATAAGCATGGCAGACGGCAAACCATTCTCGGAAAAGGGATGGTATAAGGTGGCAATGAACTCGTATCGTGGCAACGGCGGCGGAGAGTTGCTGACCCGCGGAGCCGGTATTCCGAAGGAGGAAATCGAGTCGCGTGTGGTCTATCGCTCCGAACTTGACATGCGTTATTACTTCATGAAGGAGATTGAACGCCTCGGACACGTCTATCCTAAGGCAAACAACAACTGGCATTTCATACCGGATGAGTTTGCGATACCTGGCATAATACGCGACAAAGCCTTACTTTTCGGGAAGTAAAAACTTCGACATCAGGAAGTAAAAGCTTCAATATCAAGGCGCATAAACAACGACTTAAGAGAAAGACAATATAGTAATCGAGAAGAAAAAGAGCGGATAAAAGCCAACAATAAAAGGCAGACAAAAATATGGATTCGTATTTTTGTCTGCCTTTTATTGTTGGCATTACGCTTATATTGCTACTCTATTATACTTGTATAACTGCTCTATTATGCCTCAATAACTGCTCTATTATGCCTCAATAACTGCACTATCATTTCTTAACAAACGTCAGATACTTGACGAGACGGAGGTAATATGTGGATTTCTCTCCTGCTTTTGTGATGGTAGCAGTCTTATAACTGTAAGTGTATTCAGCATCTTCACATAGATAACGGACAGCGGAAGTGCCATATTGCTGTATCAATCCTGTGCCGCCACAAGTCTCAAGAGCAGAATTTATCAATGCCCTGTTATTGTCATACGAATAAAGTCTATTCAGCGCCATTCCATCATTACGTGTCGGAATAATCCAACCGGACAATCCATTCTCTTCATATTGAGCAGCAATATCCTTGGCTTGACTTGCATTTGAGCTAAAAGCACTGCTTATTTTTTCCCACTCTTTTACAGAGATAAGCACGACTTCACGTTCCGTATCAGATTTCTCATCCACGAAACCAACCACATGTCCGTTCCAGATGTCGCCAGACTGAGGGAATGAAGTGACAGTAATAACATTGGATTCAGGATTAGATGGAGTCTCGGTCTTGTTGACATCAGGACCGAAACTGAAGGATTCCTTTACCTCATCCGCCCATTTTCCTGCAGAGATGTCAGCGTTGATGGTCACATCTCCTTCTGAAGGATCGGCACCACCTTCCGCTTTTCCTTTGTAAGTAGCCGTGAAATTATAAGGAGTTCCAGCAAGGAGACTGGCATTATAGGTGTGTGAATAAGACACATCACCTGCAGTTCCGCCAGAGAGAGAGATGGTAATGGAAGGCTGGGCATTGACAGAAGGGAGGATATAAAACTTTCCAGTTGTCCAAGTAACGCCGTTATTGGAAACAGAACCCTTCTTGCAAGGCACCGTAACCATCATTTTACCACTCAAATCTGCAGAAAGATTCATGTCAGTATATGCAGAACTCAAAGACACATTAACCTCAGTGACTGATGAAGGCACATCATTGATGGTGAGCGACATGCTCGCCTGGCGATAGCCGAGGGAGATATGAGCCACCTGATCGGAAGAAGTCACATTGATGTCAGCCGAACCTGTCATCAGCGGCTCTGTGGCATAACCTTTTGAGGGCATACTGAAAGTGGCATTCCAATCCTTTACCGAGGTCAAGGCATCATAGGAATCAGGGAGCGAAACGGCAGAGAGATGATACCTGCCTTTCTTCAATTTCAGCATGGCAGATGAGTCATCCTTGCTGCTTATGACCGTGGAAGTGACGTAATTACCTTCCGTATCGAAGGCATAAATGCTGAGCGGATAAGCGACATCAGCGTTATCAATCGCCTTGGCCACGAGTTTTACATTCCTTGTCACGCCAGACGTATTGGTCTGCGTGCCGCCTTCGCCGTCCTCCAGCATATCAGCTTTCTCGCAGGAGGACAGAACACAGCACGTCATTGCGACGCTGAGAAACAGAGTTCCTACAAATTTCATAGTTGAAACATATCTTTTAGGTTAAACTTATAGTTGCATTCCGGATAACGCCTTCCCTGCCACAAGGAGAAGGGAAGGCAGTTATCAGGCTGGAAAGCCATATATCGCAGAGTCAGAATCATGCGATATTATGGCATTCCTGCTCCTTGTCGAGCGCCTCATATTTAGAATGGCGCGACTTGTATTCAGGCACTATCTCCTTCATTTTCTTGACGATAGCCATATCATCATAAGTAAATGAAAGGTCATACAGTTCCTTTTCCCTCTGCAAAGCGAGGTCATAAGGATATTCACGCACTCTCGCCACCATGATCTTCGGATGTGGAGTCGGTCTGTTTGACTCGGCTTCAGAGAGCACTTCCTCATAGAGTTTCTCTCCATCGCGCAGTCCTGTGAACTTTATCTTCACGTCCTTTGCATGAGAAAGGTCTATCATGCGCTGTGCAAGGTCGGCAATGCGCACCGGTTTACCCATATCAAAGACGAAAATTTCACCGCCATGTCCCATCGTACCTGCCTCCAGAACGAGCTGGCAAGCCTCCGGAATGAGCATGAAGAATCGGATAATGTCAGGATGAGTCACAGTAACCGGACCGCCCTTCTTTATCTGTTCCTTGAAGATAGGAATGACCGAACCGTTGGAACCTAACACATTACCGAAGCGAGTTGTTATGAATTGGGTTGTCGGTTGTTGGTTGTCGGTAGTTGGTTGTGCCGCATTTCCCTTATAGGATCCATCAGCAATCGCCTTATTGAGCGCCTGACAGTAGATTTCACAGATGCGCTTGGAGCATCCCATCACGTTAGTCGGGTTGACAGCCTTGTCTGTAGAGATCATGACAAACTTCTTCGTGCCATACTTAACGGCAAGGTCGGCTATCACGCGCGTACCATATATATTATTCTGGACAGCCATAGCCGGATTGTCTTCCATCATCGGCACGTGCTTGTAAGCGGCAGCATGGAACACATATTCAGGTCTATGCTTACGGAAAATCTCCTCCATGTGGGTCTGGTTGCATATAGATCCCACGATGGTAGGTGCGACCATTTCTGGATAATTGCGCAGCATATAGAGGCGAACATCGTGCATTGGTGTCTCAGCTTGATCGACAAGAACCAGTTCGGCAGGCGCAAAAGTAGCCACCTGACGAGCCATTTCCGAGCCGATAGACCCGGCAGCACCGGTGATAAGGATTCGTTTTCCTCTGAGCATGGAGCCTATTGCCTGCAGATCCACCTCGATCTTCTCGCGCGGCAGGAGGTCTTCGATATCCACTTCATGCAGTTGTCTATGACTGAGACTTGACTTTCCGTCCCAAGCCTCTGCCTCCGGCATCATCATTATATGCACTCCTGCATCGAGGATGGTCTTCACCAGAGCATCGTTGTTACGGAATTCGTTGACAAAAAGAGGCGAAACGAAAATGCTGCTGATGTGATATTTCTCAATGACATCCTTGATATTCTCGTCAGCATAATATATTTTTGAACCGAGGAGATAGAGATTCTTAAGGTCCTTGTCAGGAGTAATGAAGCCCTTTACGATATACTGTGCAGGATGCTCATTTCGCACGCTCGTGGCAAGGGCGATGCCTCCCTGCTTCACTCCATAGATGAGAATGTTCTGCGCATCGCTCTTTTCCTTGATGAAATCATACATCATGGCGACTGCCATGCGGAAAAGGCACATGAAGAATGATGACAACGCCACGGAGCAAGCCGTCAACTTGAGCGAGAGCATATCCTCCCATACGTCGTATTCCTTCAGCACATAGCAGACACACCAGAAGAGGACGGAGCCGCAAAGGCAAGCCATCACGACCCTAAAGAGGTCAAAAAAACTGGAGAAACGCAGGATTCCTGAGTAGGTGTGGAACACTTTCATGAACACCCACAGGAACGGAAGCGAAGCCAGAGCAAGAACACAGAACTTGAAGAAGTTTGCTATAAGGAAACTATTGTCCACCAACAGATACGCCGCAAACATGCTGGAGAACAGTATTATCACGCTGTCCACCACAAGAATCATCCAATAAGGAAGGGCGTTTTTGGAAAAATATTTCTGAAAAAGATAAAATCCACTCATTATTTTTAACCGTTTGATTACAGAAGGCTCGCCTTCTCGACTGTATAGGGGGGGGTAATTTTGCTCATAGTTTAAAGATTTAATTACCTTGAAGGTAGGTTCTATAAATCCAGACGGTCAGTAACACCTCTGTTTAGAGGCGGTCGTACCATCATCCTGCATTTACAGAACCCACTTCAATATATTCTGAGTAATGGGCGGAAGACCCGATTATTATTCCTCATCACTGGCACCGCCATAGCCGTAGCCATAGCCTTTGCCATAACCGTAGCCCTTACCATAGCCATATCCCTTGCCATAGCCGTAGCCATAAGCATAGCCATAGCTGCTGTGAGAGCGGGAGGTATCATTGAGAATGAGTGAAGCATTCTTGAATTTGCCTTCCTTATAGTCAGATTCAAGCTGTCCGAGGAGTTTTCTCTCGAAGAGACCGGCACGCACCACGAGGATTGTCTTATCGACAAACTTGCCTATGATTGCCGCATCAGCCATCATGTTGGCCGGTGGGCAGTCGATGATGATGACATCAAACTCCTTGCGAAGTGACTCTATGAGCATTCCGAACTTAGGAGAAGATAGCAGTTCTATAGGGTTTGGAGGCACTGTTCCTACAGGAAGAACGCTGACGCCATTGCCTGCGTCGATAGTGCGGATGAGTCCATGATAATCAGAGACACAACCTGAGAGATAGTCAGAGAGTCCCTGTTCTGCATCCGGCACGAGCTGTGAAGTAGTGGTATGGCGGAGGTCACCGTCGATAAGGATTACCTTCTTGTTGCGGATGGAAGTGATTGCGGAAAGGTTTGCCGCAACGAAAGACTTGCCCGAACCTGCATTATAGGAAGTAACCATATAGACAGTAGAGCCTTTATCGCTGCCGGACATGAACTCGAGATTGGTAGCCACGATACGGAAAGCCTCATTGAGGAGTCCGCGGTTGCCGTTCTTCACCACGATTTGCTTGGCTTCATGCTGCTTCTTCCAGAACTTGAGCTTGCTTACCGGAACATTGCGCCAATACTGTGGTATCTCTCCGAGGTAAGGAATGGAAACCACGCCGACGAGATCAGACTTGCCTCTGACTGTGGTGTTCATCATCTCACGGAGATACAAGATGGCGAAAGGAATGCCGAGACCGAGGACAATGGCGATAAGGAGAATGTTGCGGCTAACAGGTGCGGTAGGCACATTGTTGCCATGAGGCGCACTTATCACGCGAGTGTTGTATGCGGTGAACGCCTGACTGAGCTCATTCTCCTCACGTTTCTGGAGCAGGAAGAGGTAAAGGCTCTCCTTTACCTTCTGCTGACGCTCTACAGAAAGAAGGTGCTTGGCCTGGTTAGGACTGGAAGCAATCTTCGATGTGGCGTCTCCGGAAAAGCTGCGCTGAGATGAGATGCTGTTGTTGAGGGCGAGAATCTCATTGTTGACAGAGGTGATGATGGCTGCACGCATAGAAGAGAGGCGGTCATCGAGCTCCACTGCGATAGGGTTTCTCTCGGAACTGTTAGCCACAATGTTGTTGCGCTGGAGAATGACATTGTTGTATTCCGAAATCTGGGAATTGATATTGGCACTCTTCAGACCGGTGTTTGCCGGGAGCAACTGGAAATTATTCTTCTTGTTGATGAGGTAATCGCGGATATACTGCGCCATATATACCTGGTTGTTGAGTTCCAGCACCTGCACGTCAGCATCGGTGGAACGCTGCATATACATGGCATTGGCCTGTGCGATATCCGTGATACGGTTGGCAGACTTATATGTAGAGATATTGCTATCCACATTACCGAGTTCCTTCTCGATTACGATAAGACGCTCATTGATGAATCTTGATGTGCTGACAGAGATGAGGTTACGGTCCTGAATCCAGTTGTCATTATAGACAGCGATGACAGTCTTGAGCACATCTACGCCTCGCTGCTGTGACACATCGCTGTAAGTCATGTCGATGATGGTGGCGTTCTTGTCGCTTACGTTAGCCTTGAAACGGGCAACGAAACTCTTCTTGGCAGCCTCGACAGGAGTGCGTGTGACGTGGATGGTGCGACGCTCGGTGACAGAGCCTTTGCCCTTGTTTGACTTCACCACCATTCTTCCCACAGGAGTGTGGAGCATCTTGTATCCGAGAGTACCGCTTACAGTTCCCTCTACTTTTTCACCGTTCTTCTTGAAGTTTGAAAGCGTGAAGCTGTCATTATTTCCGAGGTCGATGTCAAATGAGAGAGTGGTCTCGTCAGGTACAGCCGGGAAATCGACTTTTACAGGAAGAGTCGTGCCGTAAAGGCAATCCTGATGGAATGCGCCGTCAGCATTATAGTGCACATTGAGGGCAAGACGCTTGACCACACTGAGGGCAACGTCATTGGACTGCAATGTGAGCAATTCGTTATACACATTGGTTCTCGGAGCAGAGAGACCCATATCGCTGAACACCTGCGCCATATCGCTGTTGATAGACTTTCCCTTTGCATCCTCCTTGATGAGGACAGAAGTCTGCTGAGTGTATGACTTAGGGGTTCTGAGAAGATAAACCACTGCCACGGAGAGGCAAACCACGAGTGACAGGAGGAACCACTTCCACTTGCTCAGGCAGAGATAGAAGAGGTCCTTTACGGACATCTCATTGCCCTGCTGCGCGGTCTGTGGCTGCATTGGCTGTTCTGTTTCGTTCAGAGTATTTTGCATTGTTACTAATTGATTACTTGTTTTTTGCTCAAAAACTTCATGCCGGCGCAAAGACAATTCCGCACCGGGAAATCACATGAAGGTTACGATTTGACGCTACCAGACGTTACTTGATGATGATAGCAGTTATAGTAGTAAGGAGCGAAGCCACGGAAATCCAGAAAGAAGGGGTCAATGCAGTATTGCCGCTGACGAGGGATTCGCGCTTGCGCTTGTTGTTAGGACTCACATAGACGATGTCATCCTGCTGGAGATAGTATGCAGGAGATTCCACGATATTCTGCGCAGAACAGAGATTTACGGTGTAGATGCTCTGCTCGTCTCCGTCCTGACGTATCACCATTACATTGTCACGGACACCATTGATGGTGAGGTCGCCGGCTTCGGAGATAGCATCGAGGATGGTGTAATGGTCCTTCACGATATTGATTCTGCCAGGATGATTGACTTCTCCAAGTACGGAAACGCCCATATTGACATATTCTACCGTCACGATAGGGTCATTGACGAGGCTTTCCTTTATGAGAGTACGCCTGATGCTCTCAGCCACATCCTGACGGGTAAAGCCTGCTGCTTTCACCTTTCCGATGACAGGAAACTCGATAGTGCCGTCTTCTGCCACGGTGTAAGCAATAGGCGAAGAGGAATAAGTGGAGCCACGGCCAGCCACAGTGAGCGGTGTGGTGGAAGCACCGATAGGAGTTGTAGTGCCGACAGTGGTGAGAGTAAAGAGCGCCTGGAGTGCAGGGTCCTTACTGTTGACAATGATGTTGAGCTTGTCTTGTGGTTTCAAGCGGAAAGAACGCTCAGCCTGTAACTGCAGAGTGCTGTTGTTTGCCACGTCCTGGAAGTAACTCACGTTAGTTGGAGTACTGCATGCTGCCAGCAATACTGTCATTAGTATCGCCATGATAGCAAAGGAATTAAATCGTTTTCTCATCTTAGTATTTATATGCTTATATTTTTTATTTTCAATAAAAGTAATGTAATGACATCATGACAGCGGCTGGATTATTCACCGCCTAATCATCTCTATTTCAATAATATACCTACTATACTACCGTTCTATTCTTCTTGCTATAGTCTATAATAATTGCAAAATTAGGAAAAAATACTCAATTTGCCAACATTTTCTACAAGAAAAAATGCTTTGATTGCAAATAATTGATTTATAAGCATCAGAGAAATGATGTTTTATGATAATAAAATATCAATGGATAAAGATAAATAAAAACAGGCCATTGGTAGATGTTCTTGATGCTTTGCTCGACATTTACAGGTCGGTATTCCAAAATTACCAGGCAGCAGAAGAACAAATATGCGATTGTAAGCAAAACACATCATTTTCCTTACACTTTGCATTTCAGCGGACAAGCGAGAATGAAGAATTTGGAAATGGACTGGGATTTGGTCGGAAATACGCGATTCTGACGCATTTTTGCATCATATTGACTGTCAAATGATTATGCTGTTATGGGATTTTCTCTAAGTTTTCGGTTTGCAAAAGCATAGATATTGGAGGGTAAAAGCTATGATATTAGGAGGTAAAAGCATAGCTATTACAACGTGAAAGCTAAGCTATTGCAATGACAGAAGGTGACTTTTATGATGTAAAAGCCATGCTTTTTGTTCGCTTTTTCTATATCATTAGCTGTTATTACCATTTTTACGGTAAACAAAGGGTGTTCATTCATCGTGCAACTACCATTCTCCAGCGCAAAAAGGGCTTGTCTTGTGGGAGAAAACAATAAAGCAGACTGTAAGGAAAACAAGCCTTTTTGCTTACAATCCGATTATTTCATGCTGTCGATTGTGGCACATGATTGAACAGATGTCAATGTAATTGCGATGATTTGGCTTTCGCCCGATAACGAAAAGGGAGAATAGCAACGAAGAATGTTTTTATGTATCTTTTCGTTTATTTTTCTCTATTGACTGAAGTTTCACAAGTATCTATCAAGCAGACAATCAGCAATAGAATATCAACAAATAATAATAAACAAATATATTTTTAGGTATAGGCGCATAGAGCGCACTTGCGAAACGCGCTATTTAAGGCGTTTCGGCTGATTTTTTACCATC
>CAKQPF010000012.1 GCA_934256705.1 uncultured Prevotella sp. | reverse complement strand
AAATTATGTATCGTTTGGCAACATGTTTTTGGGTTAGCATCTGCACAGCCCCCCACAGGGTTTGTCGGGTGCGCCTATAAATCCCGAGACTTCGTCCCGGGTTACTCTCGCTTCGCTCGGTATTGCCTTCCAGGCAGATTTGTTGTTTGGTTGTTTTGTTGTCTGGTTGTTTTGTTGACAGAATAGACAAACCACTAAACAACAAAACAACTAAACAACAAGACAACAAAAAAATCCATTGATATTATATTTCTGACAACCAGACCAACAGGAACCCCACTCAAAAAACAGGAAAAGCCAGCCCGGGCATTTACATCGGACTGGCTATATTTGTTGTCACAGGACAAGCACCACAAGCTTTTATCCGGACGTGACATTATATATGCGCATTTCTTACATCCTTCTAAAGGGATTACCATGCGAAGAGAGGATAATTCTTCATTGTCTCATTGACCTCACCACGAACTTTGGCGATTACAGCCTCATTCTGAGGGTCGTTCAGAACCTCTTCAATCCATGCGGCAATCTTAGCCATAAGGTCTTCCTTGGCACCACGCGTAGTGATGGCTGGAGTTCCGAGACGGATACCTGATGTCTGGAATGCGCTGCGAGAGTCGAATGGAACCATGTTCTTGTTGATTGTGATGTCAGCAGCAACGAGAGCATTCTCCGCAACCTTACCTGTAAGATCTGGATACTTGCTGCGGAGGTCAACAAGCATAGAGTGGTTGTCTGTACCACCGGAAACGATCATGAAGCCGCGCTTGGTCAGTTCTTCTGCCAATACCTTGGCATTCTTCTGCACCTGTGTAGCATAAACCTTCCATTCCGGCTTGAGGCACTCACCGAAAGCGACAGCCTTAGCCGCGATGACATGCTCAAGAGGACCGCCCTGCTGACCAGGGAACACGGCGGAGTTGATGAGCTGGGACATCTTCTTCACTACTCCCTTAGGTGTGGTGTAGCCCCATGGATTGTCAAAGTCCTTACCAAGGAGGATAAGACCGCCACGAGGACCGCGAAGTGTCTTGTGAGTAGTAGTGGTTACGATATGAGCGTATTTCACAGGATTGTCGAGGAGACCTGCTGCAATAAGACCTGCAGGGTGAGCCATATCGACCATCAGGAGAGCTCCGACCTCGTCAGCGATCTTGCGCATGCGGGCATAGTCCCACTCACGGCTGTAAGCAGAGCCACCACCGATGATGAGCTTTGGCTTGTGCTCCTTGGCGAGAGCTTCCATCTCGTCGTAATCCACGCGACCTGTCTCCTTGTTGAGGTTGTAACCTACTGGCTTATAGAGAATACCGGAAGTATTTACAAGAGAACCGTGAGAAAGGTGACCACCGTGGTCAAGGTTAAGGCCCATGAATGTGTCGCCTGGCTTGAGGACTGCAAGGAGAACAGCAGCGTTAGCCTGTGCACCGGAGTGCGGCTGCACGTTGGCAAACTCAGCACCGAAGAGCTCGCATGCACGGTCAATAGCCAACTGCTCGATCTGGTCCACTACCTGGCATCCACCATAGTAACGCTTGCCAGGGTATCCCTCAGCATACTTGTTGGTGCAGTAACTGCCCATTGCTTCCATCACCTCGTCGCTGACGAAGTTTTCAGATGCGATGAGTTCAATGCCTTTGAGTTGACGCTGGTGTTCAGCTTCAATGAGGTCGAAGATTTTCTGATCTCTTTCCATAGTTGAATAGACTTTTAGTTTTGTTAATATTAATAGATTTCCACTATCTCAAGTACATGAAATAGACGTATATAAAAAGCGCTATTAGGATGATTGTGATTGCCGAGCGTATCAGGCAGCTCACGAATCTCTTGATAAGGAAGATTCCCACTATCAAGGCCAATATACATATTATATAATAGGTAAAACTGGACATTCTGTTTATGTGATCTTGTGGTTTGGTTGTTTTGTGGTCTTGTGGCTCAGCTGTCGGATTCTGGAAATCTTACAGCTGAGCCACAGGATGAATGTTCTCATTCGTGACAGCATGTTCCTTCACCAAAACCGCAGGCAATCATTTGAAAAGGCTGCGGAAAGGAGTCGGGATAGGAGTAGAGAACTCCATCGGCTGTCCTGTCACCGGATGATAGAAACAAAGTACATACGCATGAAGGCAAAGACGGTGCAACGGATCATCACCATTGCCATACTTCACGTCTCCACAGACAGGATGTCCCATATCTGCAGTGTGCACGCGTATCTGGTTCTTTCTTCCTGTCTCCAGCTTGAATTCCACCAGACTATGTTCTGTCGTACGCTTGAGCGTATGATAATGCGTTACGGCATATTTTCCTCCATTATCCACAGGAGAAGAGAATGTGACATAAGCCTTGTTGTCCTTCAGCCAGTTGGCAATGGTGCCTTCATCATTCTCCATCTCGCCGCTTACTACAGCCACATAACGGCGGTCAAAGACAGTTCCGTGCCAGTCACGTTCCAGCAGCTGCTCGGTTTCCATATCCTTGGCGTAAATCATCAGTCCGCTGGTGTCGCGGTCCAGACGATGAACCACATGGGCAGTGCACTTCTGGCGGGTACGCTTGAAGTAATCATCGAGCACGCTCTTCACGTTCAGGGACTTGTGTCCTGCCGCCATGGAGAGAATGCCTATCTTCTTGTCAATGACGACGATCCATTTGTCTTCGTAGATGATGTCCACATAGCGGCTCTTGAACGTGTCGTTTTTCTTCGAACGGCTTACGCTGACCTTCATTCCCGGCTGGAGCGGAAAGTCAAACTGAGTCACCTGTTTGCCATTGACCTTGATGCCGTGCCCCTGCAGGGTCGCCTTTATTTTGGACTTTGAACCAGGAAGGGCAGACAGCAACCACTCCAGGAGCGGAGCCTCTCTATCCACTGTATATTGGTCGTACTGATTTCTATTCTTGTCAAACATGGGTGTTGTATCGTTTCAAATCATAAGAAGGAGATTTTCACCTCCGTTATCATCAGACAATTGGGAAACCGATTGCTTACAACTTATATGTATCAAGCACTTTGCCAACGGTATTCACCTCAAGCATTGTCGCTCCGGCATGCTTTTCTATCACTCCAATGCCCATGTGCCCAGAGAGATAAGTCACCTTATCCTCGCGTGAGAGCTGTCCGCGATCCACGTATTTACGGAGAGATTCCGCAAAGAGCAGATCCACATTCTCCTTGTCGGCATCCTTCGGGCAGAATGCAGTCACACCGTATGAGAGCGCAAGCCATCGCTGGAGCTTGTCATGATAACAAGCCGCAAGGATAGGATTAGGTCCGCGGTAAGCCGCAAGTGTACGAGCATCTTCTCCTGTGCCGGAATCCGTAAGAATGCATCTCACGCCAAGCTTTTCCGTCGTCTCAATGGCACAACGGCAGAGATAATCACGGATTGTAGTGTCACTACCATCCACGTCCATCTTGCGGGAATAGCGTCCGCGGTCCAGTTCGGCACGCTCTGCTATCTTAGCCATTGTGGCAACCGCCTCGACTGGATATTTGCCGCTTGCAGTTTCGCCGGAAAGCATCAAGGCATCAGTATTGTTGAATACGGCATTTGCCACATCGCTCACCTCAGCGCGTGTAGGACGAGGATTCTTTATCATGGTATGAAGCATCTGCGTTGCCACGATTACCGGTTTCTTCTTGAACACGCACTTCTTGATTATCATGCGCTGGATTCCAGGAATTTCTTCCAGAGGAACCTCAATGCCCAGGTCTCCGCGCGCAATCATTATTCCGTAGCTGGCATCTATTATCTCATCAATATTGTCCACGCCTTCCTGATTCTCGATCTTGGAGATAATCTTAATGTCGGAGTTGTGGGCATCGAGAATATCCTGCACCGCCTTTACATCTGAAGCACTGCGCACGAAAGAATGCGCAATGAAGTCAATGTCCTGTTCGATTGCGAGAAGGATGTTTGCCTTGTCCTTCTCGGTAAGTGCAGGAAGGTCAATATGCTCGCCCGGTACGTTAACGCTCTTGTGAGAACCGAGAACGCCATCATTCATCACCTCAACGCATATTTCCTCACCTTTTATATCTACTATAAGGACATCAAGTTCACCATCATCGAAGAGGATATGGTCGCCTACCTTGACATCCTTATGGATGAGGGGATAAGAAAGACAGATTCTATCATGCACGGTATCTTCGTCAGGACAACCGTAAATGCTGACTCTTTCACCTATTTTATAAGGTATAGGCTCAGCATTGCCAGTCGTACGCACTTCCGGTCCCTTCGTATCTATGAGTATTCCAAGATGCGACGAGACTGTGCGTACGTTTCTTATAATTTCCTTTATGCCGTCAGCGTCGGCATGAGCTGTATTCATGCGGATAACATTCGCTCCAGCATCATAGAGTTGCTGAATGAATTCCACACTGCACCTGCGGTCGCTTACTGACGCTACTATTTTTGTTTGCTTCATATTATTTATGGTTCTTCATTATTTATATATCCCAAAATACAATGCACCAATTCCTCGCATTGCCAGATCATGGTACTATTACCTTCTTTTTAAGTTGCAAAAATACAAGAAAAAACTGACATTGCCAAACAAATCATCTGCGAAATACAAATAAAAGACAAAAAATGTGCATTATTCTTGTTTTTTATTTGCAGTTTCAATTTTTTATGCTAATTTTGCATCGATTTTGCAATGCAGACTTTACAATAAGCAGACTTTGATTTCCTAACTGATATGAAAACCAACGACATTTCCCATGAAGGAACCATAATATCCATAGAGAAAGAGAACGTGCGCGTGCGAATAATCCAAAACAGCGCATGTGCATCATGCAAGATTGCTGGTCATTGTCAGAATTCCGAAAGCAAAGAAAAAATCATTGATGTTACGACACCCCACTATGCAGACTTCTCTGTAGGCGACAAAGTCAATGTGACAGAGTCGGTCGGCGTAGGAACCAAAGCTGTAATCCTCGGTTTTGTACTGCCTCTTGCCTTGATGATGCTGGCCATTATATCGGCCATCACCGTCTTCCGCACTTCTGAAGGAGTGGCGGCACTGACGGGAATTGCGAGCCTCACACCTTACTATCTGGCGCTCTATTTCCTACGTGGATACATGAAGAATATTATGGGATTTGGAATTGACAAGATAAACAACTAACTATTTAAAATACTTATCATTATGAACTTAATTTTACCTGCAGTGATTGCCTTGGGAATAATCGCGTTCATAGCTTCTGCTATCCTGTTCGCATGTTCCAGGAAATTTGCTGTAAAGGAAGATCCGAGAGTCGCACAAGTTGCAGAAATCCTGCCTCAGGCAAACTGCGGAGGATGCGGTTTCCCAGGATGTTCGGGAATGGCTGACGCACTGGTAAAGGGTGCTGACGCCGGCTCTATCGAAGGACTAAGCTGTCCTGTCGGAGGAGCTGAATGTATGAGCAAGATAGCCGACATTCTCGGTATGGCTGTCGCAAACAGTGAGCCGAAAGTGGCTGTAGTGAGATGTGGTGGCATTTGCTCATTGCGTCCGAAGACTGTCATCTATGACGGATTGCGCACTTGTACGGCAATGAACTCTACCGGTTCGGGCGATACTGCCTGCGGTTACGGTTGTCTCGGTGGGGGCGACTGTGAGAGAGCCTGCAATTTCGATGCCATCAAGGTTAATCCGGAAACTGGTATCGCTGAGGTTGACCCGGAAAAGTGCACTTCATGCGGTGCTTGCGTAAAGGCTTGCCCTCGTCACATCATCGAATTACGCAATGTTGGAAAGCGCGAACGCCGCGTCTATGTGGCCTGCATGAACAAGGATAAAGGCGCTGTGGCAAAGAAAGCCTGCGGTGCTGCTTGCATCGGATGCGGCAAATGCCAGAAAGTCTGCAAATTTGATGCTATCACCATCGAAAACAATGTCAGCTACATCGACTTCAACAAGTGTAAGGCTTGCGGACTTTGCGCCCGCGAATGCCCTACAGGAGCTATCAAATGCACGTTTACTCTCCCACCACTCAAGCCAAAGAGCGAAGAAGCTCCAAAGGCAGAGGCTGGAGAAAAGATTAATGTAGAACCTAAAGCAAAGGAGGCTTAACAGATGAAAATAAAGACTTTCCGTATAGGCGGCATACATCCAGATGAGAACAAACTGAGCAATGATGCCGTTACCCAGCCAGCCCCACTGCCTAAGCAGGCTGTTTTCCCTTTAAGCCAGCATATCGGTGCTCCTGCAAAACCCGTGGTAAAGAAAGGTGACAAAGTAAAAGTCGGCACCCTCATTGCTGAAGCCGGCGGCTTTATCAGCGCACCAATACATAGTTCTGTCTCTGGTACCGTATTCAAAGTTGACAATGCAATCAACGCATCCGGCTACCTCCAGCCTGCCATCATCATCAATGTAGAAGGCGATGAATGGGAAGAGACAATCGACAGAAGCGACAAACTGGAAACTCTTGAAGAGCATCCAGAGCTCACACCTGAGGAAATTGTAAACAGAATAAAGGCTGCAGGAGTCGTTGGTATGGGCGGTGCTTGCTTCCCTACTTTCGTAAAGCTCTGTCCTCCTCCTGGCGCCAAGCCTGAATGCGTCATTATAAATGGTGTGGAATGTGAGCCTTACATCACTTCTGACTACCGTCTGATGATGGAAAAGGGCGACCAACTCATTGAGGGTGTCAAAATCCTTATGGCTGGTGCCAAAGTAAACAAGGGATACATCGGTATAGAGGACAACAAGCCTGCTGCCATTGACCTCCTTGCAAAGAAACTCCAGGAGAAGGGCATCAGCAATATAGAGGTGGTGCCTCTAGCCAAGAAATATCCACAAGGTGGAGAGAAGCAGCTCGTAGATGCAGTCATTGGACGACAAGTTCCTGCGCCTCCTGCAATCCCTGTCAATGTGGGTGCCATCGTCCAGAATGCCGGTACTGCCGTCGCTGTCTATGAAGCCGTGATGAAGCACAAGCCTCTCTTTGAGAGATACACCACTGTGACCGGCAAGAAACTGGCCAAGCCAAGCAATTTCCTCGTAAGGATGGGAACATCCTTTGGGGAACTCATCGACCTTTGTGGTGGTCTTCCTGATGGAGAAAACAAGGTTCTTGCAGGTGGTCCGATGATGGGCAAGGCGGTCAACTCACTCGATGTGCCAGTAGGCAAGGGACAGAACTCCGTAACAATCCTCACTGATGATGACGCTCACCGTAAAGAGGCTCAGCCTTGTATCCGTTGCGCAAAGTGCGTCAGCGCTTGCCCTATGGGACTCGAACCTTTCCTTCTCGCTACAGGAAGTGCATTGAAGAAATGGGATATGCTTGAAAAAGAGATGATTACATCATGTATCGAGTGTGGTTCGTGCCAGTTTACCTGTCCTGCTCACCGTCCTATGCTCGACAACATCCGCCTCGGCAAGCAGACTGTAATGGGCATTATACGCTCCCGTGCGGCCAAGAAATAATTCCCATTCCTCTTTTAACTACATAAACATAAAACAAGAAAAATATAAAAAACAATGAGTAAACTCGTAGTTTCATTATCTCCTCACGCTCACGGTAACGACAGCGTCGAGAAGAATATGTACGGAGTGGTAATTGCCTTATTGCCCGCTCTTTTGGCATCTTGCTATTTCTTTGGAATAGGATCTGCCATCGTATGCCTCGTGAGCGTTGCCTCATGTATGTTCTTTGAATGGGCTATCTGCAAGGCATTCCTCAAGCGCAAACCTACCCTTCATGACGGTTCAGCTATCGTTACAGGTCTTTTGCTTGGAATGAACCTTCCGTCCAATTTCCCTATATGGATGATTATCGTCGGTGCTCTCGTAGCCATCGGCGTTGCAAAGATGACGTTTGGCGGACTCGGTCAAAATCCTTTCAATCCAGCCCTCGTAGGTCGTTGTTTCCTCCTCGTGTCTTTCCCTACGGCTATGACTTCATGGCCAGTGGAGGGTCAGTGGACTTCCTACACGGATGCAACCACAGGCGCAACTCCGCTTGCCGTGATGAAGGAAGCCATCAAGAACGGCGACGCTTCTGTCCTTGACAAACTCCCTTCTGCAATGGATATGCTTATTGGCAACACATCCAACGGTATGGGTGCAGGAACAATCGGTGAAGTATGTGCAATCGCACTCCTTTTAGGCCTTGCTTACATGCTTTGGAAGAAGATTATCACCTGGCATATTCCTGTCAGCATTCTCGCTACGGTATTTGTCATTTCAGGTTTGATGCACGCAGCAAACCCTGTTTACGCTAATCCTGTTCAGGTATTGCTTTCTGGCGGTCTGATGCTTGGAGCAATCTTCATGGCTACAGACTATGTCACATCACCAATGAACCACAAGGGACAGATTATCTACGGCATTGCTATCGGCGTGCTTACCATCGTAATTCGTAACTGGGGCGCTTATCCTGAAGGCATGTCTTTCGCCATTCTCATCATGAATGCTTTCACTCCTCTTATAAATATGTACGTGAAACCAAAGCGTTTTGGCGAAGTTCCAGCAAACAAATAATAATCAGGAGGACGTAATAATATGGAAAAACTCAAATCAAATTTGCCTAATATGGTCGGAATCCTGACCATCGTGGCAGTAATATGCGGAGGTCTTCTTGCTTATGTCAACAACATTACCCTCAAACCTCGTGAAGATGCTGCTCAGAACACGCTGAAAGCTGGTATCGAACAGGTGATGGGAGGACAGTGTTCCATAAATGAAACCAAAGAGGTGACACGCAATGTAGATAATAAAGACCTCAAATTCATCATCTATAAAACAGACAAAGGCACTGCCATCCAGTCAACAGACCCTAATGGCTTTGGTGGAAACCTTACAGTTCTCGTCGGCTTCGACAAGGAAGGTACAATCCTCGGATACACGATTCTTGAGACTGCAGAAACTCCAGGACTTGGAGCAAAGGCTGATACCTGGTTCCAAAAAGCAGAGAACGGAGGTAAGGGAGGCAAGGCTTGCATCGTAGGCCTCAGCCCAAAAGACAACAATTTCACCGTCAGCAAGGACGGAGGCGATATTGATGCCATAACCGCATCTACCATTACCTCAAGATCTTTCCTTAGAGCTGTCCAGCAAGCATATAACGCTTTCTGCGAAAACGACGGCAACATTGCAAGTAAAGAGACAAATATTAACAACGATGGTGACGATAGCAATATCGAAACCTCTAAGCAAGAGGAGGACTAAAAGACTATGTCAAAACTCGGTATTATCATAAATGGCATCATAAAGGAGAATCCTACCTTTGTCCTGATGCTCGGTATGTGTCCTACACTCGCCACTACCACAAGTGCAATGAACGGAATGATGATGGGACTTGCCACAATGGCTGTGCTCATCTGCTCAAACATCTGCATCTCTCTCATCAAGAAAATCACACCTGACATGGTGCATATACCTGTCTATATCGTTGTGATTGCGACTCTTGTGACGATAGTTCAGTTCTCTCTTGCAGCGTATTTGCCTGATGTAAACAAGCAGTTGGGTCTCTTTATCCCACTGATTGTAGTAAACTGTATCATCCTTGGACGTGCAGAGTCTTTTGCTTGCAAGAACTCACCACTTGCTTCTGCTTGTGACGGTATCGGCATCGGACTTGGATTTACAATAGGACTTACCACTCTCGGCATCGCCCGTGAGCTTCTCGGCAATGGAACTATATTCGATATCAGAATCGTACCAGAGCAGTTCGGAATGCTTGTATTCATTCTTCCTCCTGGTGCTTTCCTCACCCTTGGATACATCATTGCTATTATCAACAGATTCAAGAAGGCTTAATGAATTTGAATCGATGGGTGGAATGAAGATTCTTCATCACGGGAATTCACATCCATGGTCCTCAAATGAAGTGGAAACAATGCACCAAAAGCATTCTTTTCTCTTTGTCATGTGATTGACCATTTGAATCATCAGACCCATCAGAACCAATATTATAAATATTAGAATATGGAATATTTATTGATTTTCATAGCAGCGATATTCGTAAACAATATCGTTTTGTCACAGTTCCTCGGAATCTGTCCTTTCCTTGGAGTCAGCCAGAAGGTGAACACTTCCCTCGGAATGTCAGCGGCTGTAGCATTTGTAATGGCACTTGCCACTCTCGTGACTTGGCTTGTGCAGATATATGTGCTCAATCCTTTCGGACTGGAATATCTGCAAACTCTCTCTTTCATCCTTGTAATTGCTTCACTTGTGCAGATGGTAGAAATCATCCTCAAGAAGGTTTCACCCCCACTCTATCAAGCTCTTGGCGTGTTTCTCCCTCTTATCACCACAAACTGTGCCGTGCTCGGCGTGGCAATATCTGTGATACAGAAGGACTATTCACTTCTTATGTCGCTCAATTATGCCATTGCAAGTGCAATAGGCTTTGGCATTGCGCTTGTACTTTTCGCTGGTTTGCGTGAGCAATTGGAGTTCTCCGCCATTCCTAAAGGCATGAAGGGAGTCAGCATTACTCTCGTCACTGCATCCCTGCTTTCCCTTGCATTCATGGGATTCTCTGGTGTGGACGGAGGATTGAAGATACTGTTCGGACTTGAATAAACCTTATAACGAATTATAACAACTTCGAGATATAATCAAGACAAGCAGGTGGGCAAGATTGGAACGTCAATTTTGTCCACCTTATTGTTTGTATTTCTTTTTCATTTGGTAAGTTTTTATCATCTCCATGAATAAGACATCCGAAAAGAATCATAGAAAATTTCGTCTTTCATTCCAATAATAATGTCGATTATACACGAAGTGAAGACCCAACTCTAAAAAGCATAAAAAGACCCATTGAATCCCTGTCTGCACTAGTTTAACGGCTGATTTGAGACTTTTTTATGGGAAAAATCAAAGTTTTTTATTTTTTTTAGGACTTTTCTTTTGGATAATCATAATAATATCAATAACTTTGCATCGTCTCTTGAAAACCACACAATCATTGATGTGTTTTAAGGGCCGTGAAATTGATTAGTTTTCTCCTTGGATGTCTGTCACTATGTGATTGCATTTATAGTGAGAAATAAAGATATGTTTCAAGTGACCCCGTGAAAGTCGGGGTAATTATTTGTGTTTGTGTTGTTGTTCCCTCTCGCTGTGAAGCGAGAGGGAATTTTTATTATCATCAGCTTGGTTTTCTCCATCAGATTTCTTTGCAGTATTAAATAATAGTATTAACTTTGCAGTTGATTCAAATCTGACAATAAACACAACCCATTGTTTAAAACAAAACAACATAATATTATGCAGACAAGAGATCAAAGAATATACAAGGTAACGATTACAGGAAGTATAGTCAATGTTTTACTTCTCATTCTGAAGTTCACCGCAGGAATATTAGGACATTCAGCTGCAATGATAGCTGATGCCGTACATTCTCTAAGCGACTTCCTTACAGATGTGGTGGTGATAGCTTTCGTAAAACTGAGCAGCAAGCCTGCAGACAGTGATCATGACTATGGTCATGGCAAATACGAAACGATTGCAACGTCCATCATAGGCATGGCTCTCATCATCGTAGCTGTAATGCTTGCATGGGATGGAATCGAAAAAATCATATCAGTAATTAACGGTGGAACACTACCCATTCCTGGTACTGTCGCATTAATAGCCGCATTATTAAGTATCATACTTAAGGAATGGATTTTTCGTATCACAGAAAAAGTGGCAAAAGAAGTGCAGTCTCAAGCCTTGGAAGCCAATGCCTGGCATCATCGAAGCGATGCTCTTTCATCAATTGGCACTTCTATTGGAATCGGCGGAGCAATTCTCCTGGGTAGCAAATGGGCGATATTAGACCCTATTGCTGCAGTAATAGTCAGTATTCTCATTCTTTTCACAGCTCTCCATCTCTTACGCCAGGCTTCAGGGGAACTATTGGAGGAAAGTTTACCAAAGGACGTTGAAGACAAAATTGAATCCATTGTCTATAAGGACTCGCTCGTCTGTGACATTCACAACCTCCACACACGTCACATAGGAAACATCATTGCCATTGAGATGCACTTTCGATTGCCGGGCGAAATATCCCTGACAACAGCACACTATCATGCGACTCAGATAGAGAAAGCATTGCGTGAAGAGTTCGGAAAAGACACTTACATCATGCTTCATATAGAACCTGTCAAATGAGTCGTTGATTTCAAGGAGACGAATCTCATCTTATAGTGTTCTCATTATAATTGTTAACTTCATAAAACATCTCAGCCTGTCAGGAATGAACCCTGGCAGGCTGAGATGTTTATATCTTGCCAAATCCAGCAAACCAACATGTGTACTCTTGGATTCACAAACAGGTTCATCGGATTAGTGAAGAAGAAAGGAATGAAAATAGCCGGTCAATAATTCCATCAACTATTGACCGGCTACTGATATTATCATCTTATTGGTTTATTCACCGAGTGGAACTGTGAAGTATTCCTTCTTGCCAGAAGGATAGAGTCCCTTGATGATAAGAACTGGATCCTTGCTCTTATTGGCGGCTTTCACAGCATCGCTGAGGTCAGAGACTGTCTTCATTGGAGTTTCATTGACTGTCTGAATGACGAAGCCTACAGGAATACCACGTTCCTTGAACTTACCACTCATCACCTTAGTGACTTTAAGACCATATTTGATGTCAAGGTCCTGTTTCTCTTTATCATTGATGTCGCGCAGTACAGCACCGAGAATGTCAATATCTGCATCCTTGACAACCTTGGTATTGCCCTGCTCATTCTTCAATGTAACGACAACGCTCTTCTTTGCCTTCTTGCGTAAATAGTCGATTTTCACCTTGTCGCCAGGGCGCTTTGTGGCAACTATCTCGGTAAGGTCGCCAAATTTCGTTACCTTGTGACCGTCTATTGCAGTGATTACATCACCCTCTTGAAGTCCTGCTTCCTGTGCAGAGCCATCCTCAGTTATCTTTGCGATATAAACACCATCATTGGTTCCGAGGTCCACTTCCTTCTGCTCAGCCTTCTGACCGTCGAGATATGTACGAACATCCTGGCCTTGTATGCCGATGATAGCACGCTGAACGCTACCATATTTCTTGATATCATCCACCACCTTATTCATAATGGTGGTAGGAATTGCGAAACCATAGCCTACATATGAACCGGTTTCACTGAAAAGCATTGCATTGATTCCGATAAGCTCGCCCTTGACATTTACCAGCGCTCCACCGGAATTACCACGGTTGATGGCAGCATCAGTCTGAATGAAAGACTCTACACCATTCTGACCTAATGTACGCGCTTTCGCAGAAACGATGCCCGCAGTTACTGTAGCACGAAGATTGAAAGGATGACCTATCGCCAGACACCACTCTCCCACTTTGATATCATCACTTGAAGCGATAGTTATTGCAGGGAGATTCTTGCCGTTTACCTTTATGAGAGCAAGGTCAGTAGCTGGGTCTGTGCCAATGATACGTGCAGAAAACTCACGATTATCATCGAGGGTTACTGTCAATTCATCCGCTCCCTCAACTACATGATTGTTTGTTACAATATAACCGTCGGAAGAAATGATTACACCAGAACCAGTGCCCTCCTTTTTAGGAGTCTGAACCTTACGTTTACGGCTTTGTCCTTGTCCTCTCTGTCCAAACATTCCGAATGGATCAAAGAAATCACCGAATGGATCCTGATCTACAGTCACTTCCTGAACTTTGGAATTTTGAAGGAATTTGATGTGCACTACGCATGGCAAAGCCTTTTCTGAAGCGTAGGTAAGATCTACAGGCTGTCCAACGACAGGACCTGGGACAGAAGTCTGTGCTGCGCGCGCTGTGATGAAAGCGCCAGCAGAGAATGTCAAAGAAGCCACACAGAGTGCAGAGAATGCAACTCTACTAATAGATTTTTTGTTCATGTCGTATATGATTATAATTACACTGTCATTATTTAACTTAAAAGGAGCCTTTTGGTTACGTCCTTGCTTTTTCGGATGCAAATTTAATGCGTAAATGTGTTATTTCAAAGCATAAGAGCGTTTTTTTGTCCTTTTTTAAAAAATAGCGAAAGTGTATTAACGGCAATTTATCTTTTCTGACGCAAATTAAAGGTTTTTTAAGCAATACACGTCCTGACTGGAAAGACATTAGATGCGTCGTGACAGCTGCATCATCATGACTGCGGAAAGGGCTGCTGTCTCCGTGCGAAAGCGTGCGTTTCCAAGTGTAACAGACTGGTAACCGGCATCTATAGCTTGCCTTACTTCATCAATGGAGAAATCCCCTTCCGGTCCTACGAGTACGGTAATGTCTTCGTCATCAGGAGCCGATTGGATTTCATTGAAGAAATCAGAGCGGGCAATCTCTTCATAACAATGGCATATATACTTTCTTCCTTTGCGCTGAGCAGATACAAAATGGTCGAAAGACTCCAATGGATTGACCACTGGCTTCCATGCCTTCCGACTTTGCTTTGTGGCAGCCACGACTATTTTATCCACTCTGTCTTCTCTCATCTGCTTTCTTTCGGAGAATTTACAGAGCAGAAAGGAGAACTCGTCACATCCTATTTCCGTGGCTTTTTCCGCCATCCATTCCACTCTTTCCATCATCTTGGTCGGAGCCATGGCAAGATGGAGGTGTCCTCGCCAGGTTTTCTCCTGTGGCAAGGTCTCTTTGATTTCATAAAAGCAATGCTTTCCTTGTGCCTGCACCACCTCGGCACGATAGAAAAAGCCTTCGCCGTCCTGTAGAAAGATTTCATCTCCTTCTTTAAGACGCAAGACGCGAAGTGCATGAGTGGCTTCTTCTTGAGGCAGTTCCTTTGTTTCTGATGCCTTGGGAACATAGAAATATCTTACTTCTTTCATAAATTCTTAATGGTCAGTTTTGTTCGTTGAATCGCTGTTAGTGGCATTCTTTCCATGTTCTTTCCTTCTTTCGAGTTCTTCCTTGAGTTTCTGAGCCACTTCATATTCTTCCTTGTCAATGGCATTCTGCAAAGCCTCTTCTATCATGGAAGTGGTAAGAGCATTGACGGGGATTGGGATTCCCTCCTTGTTTGGAGAATAGGGAACACTCTGATAGCGCCATAATGTCTCATCTGCATAGAGCGGAACATGATTGCTCGCCAGCGTGAGCAGGACACCGTCTGTAGCACGAACAGGGAAAGTAGTTCCGGTAATAGTATCTTCTATCACGGCTCTATATTGACCACTCACCACATTATTGATTATTACCCTCATACGGATATCAGTCATGTACCCGATGATGGAGCACAAAACCTCTGGAAGAAGATATTTCGTGGAAAACAGTTTTCCGTTTCCTTCCGCGTGTTCCGCTTCCTCAATCTGCTCTTTATATCGGCTACGGATGTTCAACTGAAACATACTCACCTCATCGCAGACAATGTTCAACTGGCGCGTTTCTGCTTCATCCGTAAGGACCACCAGTCCGATAGCATGGTTATTGACCATCTGCTCCACCGATTTGAATTTCAGTTTTATTCCTTGCATCTCTACCATATTTAATAAGAAAGCGCTTTACCGCATTCGTTCAAGACCAATTTCTAATCGTTTTCCAAGTGCAAATAAAGCTAAGTAATACCTAAAGTGCAGGAGAGTCATTCCGGGATTTGAGTATCTATCCACAACATTGATTCTCCATATGCTTCAACAAACAAAAGACAAAGAAGTCAAGCATCAAAAGCATTTCCATCATCTACGCATTTATAAAGCAAGACTTAAGCATCAGATGCATAACTTCCTTATCTTTATCTATATATCAGATGTTAAAATCTCAAATTCTATTTCTCCTCAGGCTTGAACAGCAATGAGAACAGTATGAGCACCACAAACGCAAAGCCTGCGAATATATACCAGCAGGTAGCCCAGTCGCCTACGAGGAATCCATCTTCATTCCATGTACAGAAATGATTGATAACCTCGCCAGCCGAGAGCGTACCTATGGTAGCTCCGATTCCATTTGTCATCATCATGAAAAGTCCCTGAGCCGAAGCCTTGATGCTTGGATCACATTCTTTGTCAACAAACAGTCCGCCAGAGACATTGAAGAAATCGAATGCCACTCCGTAAACAAGGCAGGAAAGCACAAAGAAAAGGACACCAGGGAAGTCCGGACTGCCAATGCCGAAGAAACCGAAACGAAGAACCCATGCGCCCATAGCCATCATCATCACTACCTTTATGCCAAACCTCTTGAGGAAGAACGGGATAAGGAGAATGCAGAGAGCTTCGGCAACCTGGGATAGAGACACCAGCATCGTGGCATTGTTAGCACAGAACGAGTCTGCAAAGTCCACCTTGAAACTTGTGAGGAAAGGCGTTGCGAAACTGTTAGTCACCTGCAATGACATTCCGAGCATGGCGGAGAATATGAAGAATGTAGCCATCTGTCTGTTCTTGAAGAGCTTGAACGCGTTCAATCCCAATGTCTCTGCAAGGGACTTTGCCTCTTTCGCCACTATCTTACATTGAGGCAAAGTCAGACAGTAAAGGAAGAGGACAATGCTCAGAATACCCGATACAAGGAACTGATAATGAGTATATTGGAATTTGAAATCACTCGCTCCCAAACTCATGGAGAAGCCGCCCGCATCAAATATGGCACAGTTGACAAACCACATGGTGGCAATAAAACCTACAGTTCCAAATACGCGGATAGGCGGAAAGTCCTTTACCGTGTCCATTCCAGCATCTTTCAGAATGGTGAAAGCAGCGGTATTGGATAGCGCAAGCGTAGGCATATAGAAAGCAACGCTCAGGGTATAAATGGTGATGAACACGGCTTTGTTCGGCATAGCCTCCGTCATTCCGAGATAGAAAAGCCCCACCATGAATACGCCGGCAATAAGATGGCAAATACCGAGCAGGCGTTGTGGCTGGATATACTTGTCGCCTACAATACCCATGAGAGTAGGCATAAAAATCGAAACGATACCTTGAATGGCATAGAACCATGCTATTTCGGCTCCCATTCCCGCTTTTCCAAGATAATTACCCATACAGGTAAGATACGCTCCCCAGACTGCAAATTCCAGGAAGTTCATGATTGTCAGTCTTAATTTCATTCTGAAAATTATTAGGTAATAGTTATATGCTTTAATTGGGTTTATGTGATTGTGCAGGAGAGTGTTGGTCTTGCCTGTCCAGAATGTCTGCCGAAGGTGAAACTTATCGACAACACAATCATAAGACTACCAAACTATCATGCCACATCAGTTTGCTGAAGTCAGTTTTCAGACATCCATCACCATTCCCTCTTTTGCAAGGAAGGAGTTAGGAAAGACGACCCTTGCCTCATCGAGCAGAGGCTTTTCATCGAGGAAACGCTTGCTGAAATGACCGAGAAGGAGTTTTCCCACGTTCGCATCACGGGCTGTCAGAGCGGCCTCACGAGCGGTGGAATGGAGATATTTCTCTGCTCTGTCATGAAATTCCTCTGTGTATGTGGACTCATGATAGAGCAAGTCCACGCCCTTCACTTTCTCTGCCAGAGAAGGCATATACCTTGTGTCAGAGCAATAAGCGTAAGCTCTCTGTGGGTCGGGATCGGAAGTGAGCCGTGCATTGGCAATGGTCTCTCCATCGGAATTGGTCCAGTCCATACCTGCCTTTATGTTATTGATTTGCGAAACAGGCACTCCGTAGAAATCAATCATATCCCTCCTGATGTGGCGATCACCGGGCTTCTCACGGAAGAGGAAACCTGCACAAGGCATACGATGATGGAGAGGTATCGTCTCAACAGTCAGCGAGCGGTCTTCATAGATAATCTGCTGCTTGCGAGTATCCACAGGATGAAAGATAATCTCATAGTCAAGATTGCTGCAAAACATCTTCAACTCCATCCTCAGCAATTCCTCGTATTCTCCAGGAGCATAGATATTTAGCGGTGCAGTTCTTCCATTCAGACCGAAGGTGCTGAGCATACCTACGAGTCCAAGGACATGGTCACCGTGAAGATGACTGATGAAGACAGCGTACAATTTGGAGAAATTGAGCCTTGACTTCCTGATCTGCAACTGAGTACCCTCCCCGCAATCGACCATAAAGAGTTTTCCCCTTATCTCCACGATTTGGGAAGAGGGATTGTGCTTGGCAGTGGGAAGAGCCGACCCGCATCCTAAAATATGAATCTTGAATGGTTGCATAATGCCTTTTATTTTTGTCTCTTATAGGCAAACACTCCATTGTTGCTTTCCAGCATCATGCTGTCAGCTCCGAGATAGAGCACAGAGAACGTATCCGTATTGAGCACTATATTACCGTTTACTGCAGACCATGCGGTGTAAGGGCGTGTCTCCGTCTGCATGTTTGACTCCACGTTGCCGTCTTCCTGGATAGTGAAATTACGGTCGAGCGAAGTCCATCTGCCGAGAAGAGTGGTGAGGTTTATCACCTTCGTTGCCACATTGCCTTCCTCAGTAACGACATAAGCCACAGTCATACGGTCTCCGCAAAGGAGTCCGCCCTGCACATCACTGCCCTGTTCCTCATCAATGAGAAACTCCATCGTCTTGCCATCGTCTGTCACCAATTCCAGATTGTGCATGGAAGTGCCTTCACCGCATTTTCCATACACGGCAGAATCAGGAACCTCGCTGACGATGGTATCACTGCCAGCCTCTGCATTATCCGTTTTTCTCTCTTTGCATGAAACTACGGAAATGACTGCCATCAAGGCAATCAGAATAGGGATATACAGTCTTTTCATATTATTGTTCCTCCAGTTTCTTTGCTTCGTTCCATAGTGCATCCATCTCCTCCAGGGTCATTTTCTTGAGAGGCTTTCCCATTTTAATGGAACATTGCTCTATGTAATTGAATCTTTTGGTAAATTTCCGGTTTGTCTTCTCCAATGCCGTGTCAGGGTTGAGATGGTAGAGCCTTGCAGCATTGACGAGGGAGAAGATGAAATCGCCGAGTTCCTCTTCCGAATGGTCCTTGTCCTCCTTGCGGAGTTCAGTTTCCAGTTCGGTAAGTTCCTCATGCACCTTAGCCCAGACTTCTTCTTTCTTTTCCCAGTCAAAGCCCACATTGCATGCCTTGTCCTGGATCCGGTAAGCCTTGATAAGGCTTGGCAAAGAAACGGGAACTCCGGACAGTACGGTCTTGTTACCGTCTTTCTCTTTCTGCTTTACCTGTTCCCAAGTCTTGCTCACGTCGTCGGCCGTTTCTGCCGTCACATTGCCATAGATATGCGGATGGCGGAAAATCAGTTTGTCGGCTTCTTTGTTGCAGATGTCTGCAATGTCGAAATCACCTTTCTCATTACCTATTATACTATAGAAGATGACGTGTTCCAAGACGTCACCGAGCTCTTTGATGATTTCCTTCCGCTCATCTTTCATCAGTGCGTCGCAGAGTTCATAAGCCTCTTCTATAGTGTGAGGTCTCAGACTCTCGTTTGTCTGCTTTCTGTCCCAGGGACATTTCTCCCTTAGATTGTCGAGCACATCAATAAGGCGTCCGAAAGCCTCAAGTTTTTCCTCTCTTGTATGACTCATGTTTGTTTGGAGTTAATGTTTTATCTGCAAAATTAAGAAAAAGAGACGACACAAGCAAATAAATCTTTGCTTTTTTGCCCTTTCTTGTGGCAAGAGATTGCTATATTCTTGGAATTACGCCTTCAGTTCCGTTGGATTTTTCAAAAAACATTGTTCACCTACGGTCTGAAAGCAACGATAAAAAAATGATAAAATACAACAATGTCCGACCCATTATTTTTGCGAACGATCATAGGAAAAATCGAACAAAAACATGATAGCTCTGCCTTCATTTTCCAACAGCTTAGCTTTCACGTTGCAATAGCTTAGTTATTACGTGGTAAAAGCATAGATATTAGGACGTAATAACTAAGCTTTTACGCCCTAATATCTATACTATTACAACCTATTGACAGCCAATGCGTTACAAATGCGTTTTGCTACAAAACCCACATTTGGAAAAATCGAACACTTTTTGGCATTGACAACGTCTGAAGATATGATTTGCAAAGCACAAACAAACAAATGGCGCATGCGCATGAAGGAGCATCACCAATTGCCTGGACGCTTTCTCCTGCGATACCTTACGTGCTCTCTATAGAAGAAGCGGGATGCCAGATCGAAGGCATTCTCCTTATGCGTTATCTGCGCACCTGTGGCTGGAGTTCCGACAATGGAAATCGTATCGTATCTCACTTCGCAATATTCAAGTCTGAAGTTTCTGATATACGACCCTGCGGTTTGTATGATGCTATTTTGCTTTTCCAGGTCAATAGCCTCATCAGGTTCGCCCCATTGTCCTGTGGAGCGGGTCTTCACCTCGACAAATATCACGATGCTGCTGTCCTCGTCAATAGCTACAATATCGACATCCCTATGTCCACAGTGCCAGTCACGATGACGTATGTACCAACCTTTACTGCGTAAATAAAGCGCAGCCTGCTCTTCGCCCCATTTTCCGAGTTCGTTATGCTCAGCCATAGTGGTGTTCTTGAGTTTTCACTAAACGGTTTTGCCGTTCTGCCGTTTCATTTTTCTGTCTGGCAAAACAAGACATACAGCGAAACGGGAGAACGACAAAAGACAGATAGTCATTGACTTTGAAGCGCCAGAATTATTCCTCGTCCGGAATAATCAGCTTATATCCCTTACCGTGGATATTGATGATTTCGATCTGGTCATCGTCCTTGAGGTGCTTACGAAGCTTGGTGATGTAAACATCCATGGAGCGTGCGTTGAAATAGTTGTCATCAATCCAGATGGTCTTCAGGGCGAAGTCTCGCTGGAGAATCTCGTTGGCATGGCTGCAGAGAAGGGAGAGAAGTTCATTCTCCTTGGTGGTCAGCTTGGTCTGCTTGTCACCCAATGTGAGCAACTGCTTCTGGGTGTCGAAGATGAAACGTCCGATCTTATAGACATTGCTCTCCTTGGTCTTCTTGCCACGAACGCGACGGAGGATTGCCTCAATACGGAACACGAGCTCTTCCATAGAGAAAGGCTTGGTGATATAGTCGTCTGCGCCAAGTTTGAAGCCTTCGAGGATATCTTCCTTGAGCTGCTTGGCAGTAAGGAAAATGATAGGAATATCTACATTGCTCTGGCGGATATCGGATGCAAGAGTGAAGCCATCTTTCTTTGGCATCATGACATCAAGGACGCAGATGTCAAACTTCTCGCGCTGGAAAGCACGGAAACCAGCTTCACCATCAGGGCACAGTTCGGTCTGGAAGCCTTTAGCCTGAAGGTATTCACGAAGCAACATACCGAGGTTCTCATCGTCTTCACAAAGAAGGATCTTTACATTTTCTTCCATAGTTAATCTCTTTTTTATTGGAACTCTTCTTTATAATCCGGGAATTATCATAAGAAGAGTTTCCTGGTTTATACTCTATTTTTATTTGTTTTCAAAATTGCAGGATGTAAGTTTTTCAATCAAAAGCACAATGGCAGTTTGATAATGAACTTTGTTCCCTTGCCCACCTCGCTCTCAGCATGAATGGTTCCCTTGTGGAGGTCCACCATTTTCTTGACGTAAGCGAGTCCGAGTCCGAAGCCTTTCACATCGTGGCGGTTTCCGGTGTGGACTCTATAGAACTTTTCGAATATCTTTTTCAGATTCTCATGCTTGATTCCTATGCCGTTGTCTTCGATGGAAAGGAACACGTTCTTGTCGTCATTCCAGGTAGAGACATTGAGCATGAGGTTCGTGTCGTCCCTCTTGTATTTCACTGCATTGTCCATCAGATTGAAGACAACATTGGTGAAGTGCATTTCATCTACATAGACTTTCGACTTCTCCGCATTGAGATGGCTGTTGATTACGCCGCCATTTGCTTCCACTTTAAGCGTGAATGTATTTATCACGCCTTCAACGAGTTCGTTCAATTCAATCTCGTGCTTCTTGAAGGTTGCCTTCTTTTGGTCGAACATAGACATCTGAAGCACTTTCTCCACCTGGAATCGCAGTCTCTTCGTCTCATCGTATATGACCGTGGACAGATGGGCAAGCATGGTTTCCGACTTCTTTATGGAGTCATCCTTGAGCATCTGCGCAGCAAGGGAAATGCTGGAAATCGGCGTCTTGAATTCATGCGTCATATTGTTGATGAAATCATTTCGCATCTCTGACAGCCTCTTCTGACGGAAGATGATGAAGATGGTGAAGATGAAAGTGATGAGAAGAACGCCTGTAAAGACAAGAGCCGGAATCATGAACTTGATGCTGGAGAAGATATAACTGGACATATCCGGGAAGTGGATGTGCACGAGTCCGATCTTCGTCTGGGGGTCATTGCGGAAAAGCACTTGCGTGTAGGTGTTCTCTTCGCCCTCATCAGTATAGTCAGGACAGCGATAGACTTCCCTTCCGTCGCTCGTCGTAACCGTGAAATGATAGGATATCCCGATGCCGTTATTCAGGAGTTCAGCCCTGATGTCCTGGTCCAACTGCTTGAAATTGATGCGTTCGCGCAGCGGTTTGTCGGAAGCGGTGTAGAGAATGTTATAGACCACTTCGTCGAGCAACGCTTTCTGATATACGTATCGTGTGCGGATAATCTCCTGAAGGGACTTCGATGCCTCGGAGAGGGAATTCTTGTCACGATTGAGAAGCATTGACTTTGGCAACTGGGAAGGCTTCAATTCGAAAGTCTTGAGTTCGAAAGAAGAATATATAGTGCCATCGTCGGCAGCCACAGCATACTGATGGGAGTGCTGGATCTTGTCGTTCATCTTTCCGGAACTGGTATATACGGAGTCAACGGAAAAGGCTCTACGCTCTGTGGCATTGACATCTTTCTCCAGATACCTCAGGGTCTCATTCATTTCAAGGTTGCGTGAAGCCTGATATAATGCCCGGTTTACCGATTCATCAAACTGCTCCCTCTTCATCTTTGTCATTTCTTCGATGTATGAAATCTGAAGAAAAAGCAGTACTATGAAAGAGAAACCCATTATCAGGGCTATGGACCATATAGTTGATTTCTTCATTGCTTTTTGATTGGTTATGGTTTATTCCTTGTTAGAATATATAAGAATCCGGCTGTTCGACCTAAGGGTCTTGGAGCGATGAGCACCGTCTGTCAGCCTGCCTGCTTATCTTTCATTTCGTTTGCAAAGGTAAAAATAAAGTGTATAAAAAAGAAACCAATGTTAATTATTTTTCTTTAATTTTATTCATATTAGTAAAAAATAGCATTTATAATTCACTATACTTAACCATAATCAAATATTTGAAGTTTCCACATTCTTTATTGAAAATATCTTTCTGGCAAGCAATTCTCTTTCTTATACATTAAATTTTGTGTAAATAGTGGTTTAACTCATTTTTTTTTACTAATTTTGCATTCTAAATGAAAGAAACTTATATGAACAATGATATTTATATGAATGGAGGACAAACTGCTTCCATTCAAATGGTGGCAGATTTCGATGGCGACATCAATTCATTATTCTCTATGTGCAAGGATGGTGAAATGCCAATTATTCCTACCCGAAACATCGTGTTGCATCCTGGAGTACTGATTCCGATAATGGTAACGAGGGACTCTACCCTCTCGCTGATAAACCAGCTGAAGAAACATCCAGAAAAGACTTTTGCAGTCGTTTGCCAGCGTGATTCTTCTATAGACGAGCCGGAAGAGAATGACCTGTACGAATATGGCGTTGTAGGAAAATTCGTCAAGATTTTCGAATTGCCAGGCATGGGCAACAATCTCTCCGTCGTAGTACAGGGATTGTCCCGCTGCAAATTGGAGTCAGTGACCAAGACAAAGCCATACCTGAAAGGCATTGTAAAAATCGACAATGAGATAATGCCAGAGAAGGACGACCAGGAATTCTCAATGGCTTTGAAGGATTTGAGGCAAAGAGCTCTGGAATATGTGCAGAACAACGACGACATGCCTAACGAAGCGCAATTTGCCGTCAACAACATTTCGCACGACATCCTTGCCGTCAACTTCATGTGCACAAACATGCCTTTCCCTATCGAGGACAAGGCGAGACTGCTTGCCGTCAATGACATGAAGTCAAGAGTGTTCGAACTGCTCAGCATACTCAGTCGCGAACTGCAGTATCTTGAGCTCAAGAACGATATTCGCCACCGCACCCAGCAGACCATTGACGAGGAACAGAAAGAGTATTTCCTGCGCCAGCAGATGAAAAGCATCCGCAAGGAACTGGGTGGAGACCTTCAGAATATGGAGAGATCCAAACTGACTAAGAGGGCGAAGGAAAGGAAATGGAGCAAGGAGACGAAGGAAACATTCGAGAAAGAACTCCTCAAACTGGATATGCTCCAGCCTCAGAGTCCGGACTATAATGTCCAACTCACGTTCCTCAACCAGATACTCGACCTGCCTTGGGAAGAGTATTCTGACGACAATCTGAACATCGAGCGTGCTGCAAAGAAACTGGACAGCGACCATTATGGCATGGAAAAGGTGAAGGAGCGCATTCTCGAATATATCTCTGTGCTGAATCTCCGTGGTGACCTGAAGTCGCCTATCATGTGCCTCTACGGCCCTCCTGGAGTCGGAAAGACCAGTCTCGGAAAAAGTATTGCAGAGGCTCTGAACCGCAAATACGTAAGAGTTTCGCTCGGAGGCCTGCATGATGAATCCGAGATACGCGGACACCGCCGCACTTACATCGGCGCTATGCCAGGACGAATCATCAAGGGAATCCAGAAGGCTGGCACGTCAAATCCAGTCTTCGTGCTCGATGAGGTCGATAAGGTGACCCAGCATACCAACAACGGTGACCCGTCATCTGCCCTTCTTGAGGTGCTTGACCCTGAGCAGAACAATGCTTTCCACGACAATTACCTCGACATGGACTATGACCTTTCCAAAGTTATGTTCATCGCGACGGCTAACGACATCAGCACCATTCCGGGTCCTTTGCGCGACCGTATGGAGATGATAGAGGTAAGCGGATACATTACCGAGGAGAAAATAGAAATCGCCAAGCGTCATCTGATTCCTGACACCATAAAGGCAAACGGTCTGAATGGAAAAGACATAAAGTTCAGGAAGAACGCCATCGAGATGATTATCGAGCGATACACCCGTGAAAGCGGTGTGCGCCAACTCGAAAAGCAGATCGGAAAACTCTTGCGAAAGCTGGCTTATAAGTTTGCATTGTCAGGCATGATGCCTTACACTTCCATCACGCCAGCTGTAGTGGAAGAGCTTCTGGGCAACCCTCCTTTCTATCGCGACATATATCAGGGCAATGAATATGCGGGCGTGGTCACAGGACTTGCATGGACCAGCGTCGGCGGCGAGATACTTTTCATCGAGACTTCGCTGAGCAAAGGAACGGCAGGAAAACTCACTCTGACCGGTAATCTCGGCGACGTGATGAAGGAAAGCGCCACCATTGCATTGGAATACGTGAAGTCTCATGTGGATTATCTTGGCATTGATTATCGAGTTTTCAACAACTGGAACATGCACATCCACGTTCCTGAAGGTGCTACCCCTAAGGATGGACCTTCTGCCGGAATAACGATTGCCACAAGTATTGCCTCTGCACTCACGCAGCGCAAGGTGAGAAAGAACGTGGCAATGACCGGCGAGATCACTCTTCGTGGCAAAGTTCTTCCTGTAGGTGGTATAAAGGAAAAGATTCTTGCAGCGAAACGTGCCGGCATTACCGACATAATGCTTTGCGAAGCCAATGAGAAAGACATCAAGGAAATCCCGGAAATCTACCTCAAAGGCCTGACATTCCATTATGTTAATAATGTGACGGATGTATGGGATTTCGCATTGCTTGATGAAAATGTGAAGAACCCCGTAAACCTTACCATCGAGGACAATAAAGACAAAAAGGATTAAGAAACAGCATCATCGACTCTATATGAAATTTGAATTACAACATACAGACCCTTATTCCAGTGCAAGAACTGGACTTATCACTACAGACCACGGACAGATAAAGACTCCTATCTTCATGCCCGTAGGCACTGTGGGATCGGTGAAGGCTGTCCATTTCGAGGAACTGCGCCGTCAGGTAATGGCTCAGATTATCCTCGGAAACACTTATCATCTGTATCTCCGTCCTGGTCTCGACATTCTCCGGAAGGCTGGAGGACTGCATAAATTCAACGGATGGGAGAAACCTATCCTCACAGACAGCGGAGGCTTTCAGGTCTTCTCTCTGACCGGAATAAGGAAGCTCAAGGAGGAAGGATGCGAATTCCGTTCACATATTGATGGAAGCAAGCATTTCTTTACCCCTGAAAACGTGATGGATACAGAGAGAATCATAGGTGCTGACATCATAATGGCTTTTGATGAATGCGCACCTGGAGAGGCGGAATACAGCTATGCAAAGAAATCAATGCAGATGACTCACCGCTGGCTTGACAGATGTATCAAGCGTTTCAATGAGACAGAGCCTCTGTATGGCTACAATCAGACTCTCTTTCCTATAGTACAGGGATGCAAATACAAGGACCTCAGACAGGAATCAGCAAAGTTTGTTGCCGACAAGGGCGCTGACGGCAATGCCATCGGTGGTCTTGCTGTCGGTGAACCGACAGAGGTGATGTACGAGATGGTGGAGATTGTCAATGAAATCCTGCCTAAGGACAAGCCACGATACTTGATGGGAGTGGGCACTCCTTGGAATATAATCGAAGGAATCGAGCGCGGAGTGGATATGTTCGACTGCGTGATGCCTACAAGAAACGGAAGAAACGCACAGCTTTTCACATATCAGGGCACGATGAATATGAAGAACAAGAAATGGGAGGACGACTTCTCCCCTATCGACCCTGACGGATGCGACGTTGACCTCGTCACATCAAAGGCTTACCTGCATCATCTCTTTAAAGCACAGGAATACCTTGGTCCACAGATAGCAAGCATACATAATCTTGCTTTCTATCTCCGTCTTGTCAGCGATGCACGCAAGCACATCGAGCAAGGCGACTTCACCACATGGAAAAACAGTGTGGTGAATGACATGATGAGAAGAATATAAAGTTTCTTACGGAAAAACAAACGACACGGCAGCCGTTTAACATAAAAACTCAAAAAGGTGGTTCTACAAAATGCCACCTTTATATAAAACCCAACTAGAATAAATGACGTTTTATTATATTTCAGACTCTTTTCAGCCCAAGGCGCAAGTTCGTCCAGCCGTTATCCACGCATGACATCTTGGTCCACGTGCACCTTGACCTCGGAAATAGCCTCAAGAATATAACAAAACCAATTTATAGAACCACCCCAAAATGAATATGTTCAGAAACAAGACAAAAGCATTGGCTAAGCCTTTCTCAAAACTGGGAAACATGACAAAGGCATTATTCCGTCCGCTGAAAAAGCTCGCAAGGTATTTCAGGTGGATGCGATATATCTGGCTTGCCTTATGCTGGGTGGCAAAATGGTTCAGATGGCTCAAATACCTCAACCCTTTCCGTTACATCAAGAGATTGGACAGGTATATCATAGTGAAGTTTATCGGTACTTATTTCTTTGCAATCATTCTGATAATATCCATTTCGATAGTATTTGACGTCAATGATAATCTGGCAAAGTTTTCACAGTATCATGCTCCACTGAAGGCAATAGTATTCGATTACTACCTCAACTTCATTCCTTACTTTGCCAATCTTTTCTCGCCTCTGTTCGTGTTCATTGCCGTAATCTTCTTTACCTCAAAGATGGCAGGCAACTCGGAGATTATCGCGATTCTCGCGGCAGGAGTCAGCTTCAAGCGACTGATGCGCCCCTATATGATTTCATGCGTCCTGATTTCGTGCATGTCATACGTGCTCAGCGCATACGTCATTCCGCACGGAACTGTAATCAAGCAGAACTTTGAGTCCATGTATAAGAACAACAGGAAGAACACTTCTGCAGAGAATGTGCAACTTCAGGTGGACCGCGGAGTAATAGCCTACATCCAGCACTACGACAACAACTACAAGAAAGGTTATGGTTTCTGCCTCGACAAATTCGAGAACAAGAAACTGGTTTCCCACATGACTGCAATGGAAATCCAGTATGACACCATCTCTGACGAGAAATTCCATTGGAAAGCCATGAACTGGAAAATCCGTGAGATGAAAGGCATGAGAGAGAAAATAACGAGTGGCGAGAAAAAAGACACCATCATACTAATGGAGCCGACAGACCTCGTCTATAGTAAAGGACAGCAGGAGACTTTCACAAGTCCTGAACTGCACGACTACATCTCAAAGCAGATCAACCGTGGCTCCAGCAACGTGGTAAGGTATCAGGTGGAGTATCACAAGCGAATCGCATCAAGTTTCGCTTCATTCATCCTGACCATCATCGGTCTCTCACTGTCTTCCCGCAAGCGGAAAGGCGGTATGGGAATGTACCTCGGAATCGGTTTGGCTCTCAGTTTCGTTTACATTCTGCTCCAGACCATTTCCGCTTCCTTCGCCATCAATGCAGGTTCCCCACCTGTAATTGCCGCATGGATGCCGAATATCTTATTTGCATTCATAGCGTATTACTGTTACAGGAAAGCGCCAAGGTAACGGAAATCCGGTCTGCATAGCCTTCTCCGGCAAGCTTACAATCAGCCATTTGGGAGGTATCAGTCCGGCAACAAACATATTTTCAAGCTACATGGCTTTGGCTTTTCAAGCGTAATGCCTTAGCTTTCACATTCAAATGTTCAATTAAGGGTGGTTCTATAAATTAGCTTTGTTATATTTCGAAGCTATTTTCGAGGTCAAAGTGTAAGAGAGCGAAGGATTTATGCGGTGCATAACGATTGAACGAACTTGCGCTTTGAGCCGAAAGGAGTCCGAAAGGCAACAAAACGTCATCCTTACAATCAAGTTTTATATAACGGTGGTAATTTATAGAACCACCCTTAACCCAATTGAATTATGTATTTCGAAGAAACAGCATTAAACGACAACATACTCGACGCTCTCTATGACATGAGATTCGAAGAGTGCACTCCAATACAAGAGGCTACTATAAAGCCTATCCTCCAAGGTCACGACATCATGGGCGTGGCACAGACCGGCACAGGTAAGACAGCGGCTTACCTGCTCCCTGTCCTTTCCCTCCTTGATGATGGACTTGATGCACATGACAAGGCTTTCCCTGAGGATTCCATCAACTGTCTCATCATGAGTCCGACACGAGAACTTGCCCAGCAGATTGACCAGGCCATGCAAGGCTTCGGCTATTACCTGAACGGAATCAGTTCTGTTGCTGTATATGGAGGAAATGACGGCAACAGATATGACCAGGAACTCCATTCTCTACGCGAGGGAGCATCCGTGGTGATTGCCACTCCAGGACGTCTCATTTCACATATCCAGATGGGTAATGTGGATCTGTCCCGTCTGTCTTTCTTTATTCTTGACGAAGCAGACAGAATGCTCGACATGGGTTTTTCGGAGGATATTCTCTCCATAGCAAAGCTTTTACCGGCATCATGCCAGACCATAATGTTCTCTGCCACTATGCCGGAGAAGATTGAGGCTTTGGCAAACAAACTGCTGAAGAATCCTGTCCAGGTGAAAATCGCAGTCAGCAAGCCGGCTGAAAAGATCCAGCAGTCAGCTTTCGTATGTTATCAATCACAGAAAAACGGCATTATCCGCTCCATCTTCAAGGCTGGAGACCTCAAAAGAGTCATCATATTCTCCGGCAAGAAACAGAGGGTAAAGGAAATCAACAGAGCGCTCAGACAGATGAAGGTGAACTGTGGAGAGATGCACTCGGACCTTTCACAGGCAGAGCGTGATGATATCATGTTCCGTTTCAAGAGCGGTGAAATCGATGTCCTGGTCGCTACAGACATCGTGGCACGTGGCATTGACATCGATGACATTCACATGGTAATCAATTATGATGTCCCACACGACGTGGAAGACTATGTCCATCGCATCGGTCGCACAGCGAGAGCGGACCGTGACGGAATCGCCTATACCCTCGTCAGCGATGATGAAATTTACCTTTTCAAGAATATAGAGAAATTCCTTGAGCGTGAAATAACCAAGAATCCTCTCCCCGAAGGATTAGGAGAGGCACCTGATTATAAGGCTGTCCATGCTGCAAAAGGCAGATTTTCACGTTCCAAGACCGCAAACAAAACCAACCGTAATAAAAGAACCAAAAACAACCAGAATGAGAACCATAAGAATCGTACCAAAAAAAACAACTCCAAAAGTCTTCAAAAGAAGAATCCGGAACCCGTGTTGAGAAAGGACAAGGAGAACAGTTCGGAACTGAAACATCAGCCTACAGGCAACAAGCAGCCTAAATCAGGTCGCAGGAAACCTGCTAAGCCTGCCGGGAAAGATGCTTCTCCAAAAGATCAGTAAACTCATGATTCTTGAGACCCCATCTCGGCGCTATGAGCAAGTCTGAAGGAGACTGGCTCGTAAAGCGTTCCAGGACAATCTCAGGACGCAGTATCCTGATATACTTTCCTATCAGCCGAATGTATTCTTCCGGAGAAAAAAGGGTGCATCTTTTCTGGAGATCAGCATCCTTCTCCAATAGAGTTCCACGAGTGATCTGCAGTTGGTGCAGCTTCAATATATCGATAGGAAGTGAGTTGACGATGTCCGCTTGACGCAGGATTTCCTCCTCGTCTTCATCTGGAAGACCCAATATCAAATGAGCACAGGTCGTTATCCCTCGCGCATGCGTGTTCCTTATTATATTAATAGAACAGGAACTGTCATGTCCGCGCTTGATGATCTTGAGAGTTCTGTCATTCAGACTCTCCACTCCATACTCCATTGTAAGGAATGTTTTCTTTGATAAGGTTTCCAGATAGTCGAGAGTTTCCTCCGAAACGCAGTCTGGACGTGTTGCAATGCTGATTCCTACCACATCCTTCTCGCTTAAGGCCGCCTCATAAAGAGTCCTTAACCTTGCAATAGGACCGTAAGTATTGGTAAACGACTGAAAGTATGCGATATATTTCATATCAGGATATTTTCTGTCAAAGAATTGCTTTCCGCGTCTCAACTGGCTACAGATATTGTCAGCTTCGAGATTCAGCATTTCCTCTTGCGATTGCCTGTTAGCAGTATCTGAACAATAGGAAGGACTAAAACTTGCATTATTACAATATATGCAACCTCCTTTACCTATACTTCCATCCCTGTTTGGACATGAAAAACCCGCATCTATAGAGATCTTCTGCACTCTATACCCGAACTTGTTTCTAATCCAATTTCCATAGTCATTATATAATTTCATAATATCTTTTTGTAGTTATTTTTAAGTTTTCCGTATTATATTGTTACTTTTTCTTTAAAATTAGTTGCAAATATACGAAAAAATGTTTAACTTTGCACCGCAATTAAAAACAACAGCCAAATGAAGATTTTATTTGTCATGTGTTCACTCCTTCTGTCTGTCGCTATGTCGTCATTCGCTGAAGGTAAGTTTACAATCAAGGACATTACCAGTGGAGTATTTTCCGCTAAGTATGTCACAGGAATGAGAGCACTGCCTGATGGCGAGACCTATGCAAGAATTTCCAATGATGGAAAGCAAATCGTGTCTTACTATTATAAAAACGGACAGCAGGCTTCAATATTGTTTGACGTCAACAATACCATTGGCGAGAAAATCAATTATTTCGATGATTACATTCTTTCACCTGATGGTTCCAAGATGCTTATCCGCACCGAAACAGAGCCTGTATATAGACGTTCTACTCGTGCCACATACTATGTGTACAACATAGCTTCACGCAGACTTACCCCACTGTCTTCTAAGGGCAATATCCAGAATCCTATCTGGAGCAACGATGGTAACCTTGTCGCTTACGTAAGAGACAATAATATCTTCCTCGTTAAGTTGCTTTATGATGGAGCAGAAAGCCAGATTACCAAAGACGGTGAGTTCAATAAGATTATCAATGGTATTCCTGACTGGGTGAATGAGGAAGAATTTACCACTTCTTCTTCCATGTGCTTCAATGCCGATGGAACCATGATTTGCTGGCTCAAGTATAATGAGGCTAACGTAAAGCAGTATTCCCTCCAGATGTTCAATGGCTTCAACACCTCTTTCTATACATATAAGTATCCAAAGGCTGGTGATGAAAACGCTACTGTCTCTGCATGGAGCTACGATATCAAGAGCCATGCTACTCGACAGATGAATGTGCCTCTCGATGCTGACGGCTACATCCCTCGCATCTACTCTACGATGGATGCCAACAAGATTCTCATCCTCACGCTCAACCGCCACCAGGACAATCTGAAAGTGTATGCTACCAATCCACGTAGCACTGTGTCTGAGGTTATCATAGAGCAGAAAGACAAGAGATATATTAAGGAGAATGCGTACATCAATATGTTCGTTACTCCAAAGTACATCCTCATGCCTAACGATGCAGGAAGCAATATCATTGCCAATGTCTATACTCACGTAGGCAATCTCAAGCGTTCTATCACCCTTCCTGGTAAGGACATCACTGAGGTGTATGGCATTGACGATAAGACAGGTGACGTATATTTCCAGGGTGCTTCCCCTACTCCAAAGGATCGTCAGATCTTCGTTTCACGCGCTAATGGTAAGATGGAGTGCTTGACTCCTCAGGCAGGTACCACCTCTGCTCAGTTCTCTTCCAACTTCAAATATTTCCTCAAGACATGGAGTGATGCTGACAATCCTTACACATTCGCTGTATGCAATGCAAAGGGAAAGGACATCAAGGTAATGGAGGACAATAGCGAACTCAAGGCTAAGTTGAAGGCTTACCCTGTCACAAAGAAGGAGTTCTTCACATTCACATCTTCTGAAGGCGTAGAGCTCGAAGGATGGATGATCAAGCCTGCAGACTTTGACCCAAATAAGAAATATCCAGTTATCATGCACCAGTATGGTGGTCCTGGAAGCCAGCAGGTAGTAAACAGCTGGGCTATCGGCTCAATGGGACAAGGTGGTATGTATGACTACTATCTCGCTGAAAACGGCTTCATCATCGTTAGCGTTGACGGTCGTGGTACAGGCTTCAGAGGCACAGACTTTGAGAAGTGCATCTATCAGCGTATGGGCGATCTCGAATCAAAGGACCAGGTAGAGACAGCACTTTGGCTGGGTAAGCAGAGCTACGTTGACAAGAATCGTATCGGTATCTGGGGATGGAGTTTCGGTGGCTTCAATACGCTGATGTCCATGAGCGATACTCGTAAGGTTTTCTCTTGCGGAGTTTCCATCGCTCCTCCTACAGCTTGGAGATTCTATGACACCGTTTACACAGAGCGTTATATGCGTACTCCTCAGGAGAATCCTGACGGATATGATATCAACCCTACTGTACGCGTGAAGAATCTCAGCGGTGCATTGCTCCTCTGTCACGGACTTGCTGACGATAACGTTCACCCACAGAATGCATTCGTTTACACAGATGCTCTCGTAGAGGCAGACAAGGATTTCCGTGAACTTATTTACACCAACTGTAATCACGGCATCCGTGGCGGCAACAAGCGTAATCACCTTCTCCGCCAGGTTTCTGACTGGTTCATGACTCATCTCAAGTAAGATATAAACAGAAGTGGGTTCTGAAAATTACTTTCCACTTTGCTTAGGACGACCCATAATACGAAGTGAATTTTTAGACCCCACCTCTATAAAAAAATAACTACAGGATAATATTTTCAACATACATAAACCAAATTAAAACAAACATTTATGAACGCACAACACATTGTTGAAAATCTCAAGCAGAGATTTCCTAATGAGCCTGAGTACATCCAGGCAGTAAGTCAGGTACTTCCTACAATTGAGGAAGAGTACAACAAGCATCCTGAATTCGAGCGTGCCAACCTTATTGAGCGTCTTTGTATTCCAGATCGCGTGATTGAGTTCCGCGTTTCATGGGTTGACGACAAGGGTAATGTTCAGACCAACATGGGATATCGTATCCAGCACAACAACGTGATTGGTCCTTACAAGGGCGGTATCCGTTTCCACAAGAGCGTAAATCTCGGTATTCTCAAGTTCCTCGCTTTTGAGCAGACATTCAAGAATTCACTCACTACCCTCCCGATGGGTGGCGCAAAGGGTGGTTCCGACTTCTCTCCACGTGGCAAGTCTGACGCTGAAGTTATGCGTTTCTGTCAGGCATTCATGACCGAGCTCTATCGTCACGTAGGCGCTGACGAGGACGTTCCAGCAGGTGACATCGGTGTTGGCGGTCGTGAAGTCGGTTATATGTTCGGTATGTACAAGAAACTGACCCATCAGTTCACTGGCATGCTCACAGGTAAAGGTCTCGAATTCGGAGGCTCACTCATCCGTCCTGAGGCTACAGGTTATGGAAATGTATATTTCCTCGTCAACATGCTCAAGACCCGTGGCATCGAGCTCGCTGGCAAGACAGTACTCGTTTCAGGCTCTGGAAACGTAGCTCAATATACCACTGAGAAGTGCATACAGCTTGGAGCGAAAGTGGTTACTCTCTCCGACTCTGACGGATACATCTATGATCCGGACGGCATTGATGCCGAGAAGCTCGCTTTCGTGAAGGAGCTGAAGAATGTAGAGCGTGGACGTATTCGTGAATACGCTGAAAAGTACGGCTGCAAATATGTTGAAGGCGCAAAGCCCTGGGCTGAAAAGGCTGACATCGCCCTTCCTTCTGCTACACAGAATGAAATCAATGAGGAAGCAGCAAAGACTCTGGTAGCCAACGGCGTAATCGCTGTTTCCGAAGGCGCAAACATGCCTACTACTCCTGATGCCATCAAGGTGTTCCAGGATGCCAAGATTCTCTATTCTCCTGGTAAGGCAGCAAACGCTGGTGGCGTATCCGTTTCAGGACTTGAGATGTCCCAGAACTCTGAGCGTCTCCGCTGGACTTCTGAAGAGGTGGACAACTATCTCCACCGCATCATGGACGACATCCATGCCAACTGTGTGAAGTATGGTACAGAGCCTGATGGTTACATCAACTATGTAAAGGGTGCCAATGTTGCCGGCTTCATGAAGGTTGCCAAGGCTATGATGGCTCAGGGTATCGTCTAACACACACACCGTTTCGCCAACGATACACAATCAGGCACATAACGACTTTTAAAAAAGGAGAGCAATCAATGCTCTCCTTTTTTGTTTTACATTTACTTTAGCCTGCTGTCTATGGGTTTTGTTGTTTCGTTGTTTCGTTGGCAGAATCGGCAAACAACTAAACAACAATAAGATTTTTGTTTAGGCAACTATATACTTTTAGGCACATGAGCACTACCAATTATGGTGGTACTCATGTGCCTAAAAGTATATAGTTGCCTATTTTAATGTCATCGTTTTCTATTTTTTTTCTTGTTTTTATCTATTGATATTTTATTCCACTGCACAATTTGTTCATTTATTAACAAATGAAATCCACGCCAGAATTTCCGTCCGCAAATATGCGATTCTCGCCGATTATGCAATCGCCTGATGGTCAAACTGTTGGAAAATCGGGCATGAGAAAGGGGCAATTTTCGGGCGGAAAAGGGTGGAAAAATCGAGGGTAAAAGCATAGGGATTGGGAGGTAATAGCTTAGTTATTAGAGGGTAAAAGCATAGATATTGCAATGCAATGTCTATGCTATTGCGGACGCGGAAGAATTATTCCGCTTTTTTCTCTCTTTTTCTTCTTCTGAAAGCATTGAGTTAACATTTTTTCAAGTTGTCGCCACGGAGGTTTTTCTTATTGCTTTTAACGGTTGTGAAAAAGTGTTGAAGGTTATTAGTTAGGTAGTTAGCTAACCAAAAACACACACCCCTTCCTATACTCAAATACTATTAATATAATATATATTATAAATAATATATATTATATTAAGGATAAACACTTATGCAATAGGGTGTGTGTTTTAGGTTAGCTAACTACCAAACCACAAACTTTTATTCTTATTAGCCTTTGCGGAATGAGAAGTTTTTACTACCTGTGAAAAACCAATCGAAATCTCAAAACACCAAGTATGTTGCCTTAGCAAATCTCCTTGATTTGCTTATTCGGTGGATTCGTGTTCTCTTTCACCTCTTATTTGTGTGTTTTTTCTAAAACAAATGACTCAAATAAAGATAAATTATCAATAGATAAAAGGCTGTGTAAGAATTACTTGTCGGCATTTAAGGGTGGGATTCGGAAATCTGCTTCGAAAGAAAATGGAGTAATAATTTGTGTAATTGAAAATAAATCATTACCTTTGCGAAACAATATGACTCTAAAATCCTTTGTTCACTTTAGTGATGCGGAATGGGTCACTTGGATTTTAGGATCCGCAATTTTACAGAATCATTATAAAAACAAATTTATATCCTACTTTTTATGCGAGTAATTATAGAACCTGATTATGACAAAATGTCCGTTTGGGCAGCCAACTATGTAGCTAAGCGCATCAATGATGCAAATCCTACCCCAGAGAAACCATTCAAATTGGGATGCCCTACCGGCTCTTCCCCACTTGGACTCTATAGAGAACTAATCAAGAAATACGAGGCTGGAGAACTTTCTTTCCAGAATGTGGTTACTTTCAATATGGATGAATACGTGCACCTCCCGGAGGACCACCCTGAGTCATACCACTCTTTCATGTGGAAGAATTTCTTCTCGCACATTGACATCAAGCCGGAAAACGTGCATATCCTCAACGGCAATGCCGAGGACCTCGTGGCAGAATGCGAGTCTTACGAAGCGAAGATAGAAGCTGCTGGAGGCATCGACCTCTTCATGGGCGGTGTAGGTCCTGACGGTCACTTAGCGTTCAATGAACCGGGTTCATCTCTCAGTTCAAAGACACGCATCAAGACCCTCACCACAGACACCATCATAGCAAACAGCCGTTTCTTTGACGGTGACCTCTCCAAGGTGCCTACACAGGCGCTTACTGTAGGCATCGGCACCGTGATGGCTGCAAAGGAGGTGCTGCTCGTCTGCAACGGACACCACAAGTCTCGCGCATTGAAGCATATCGTTGACGGATCAGTGTCACATAAATGGACAGCTTCTATGCTCCAGATGCACCCGCATTGCATCGTGGTCTGCGATGAACCTGCCTGCGATGAACTGACTGTAGGTACCTACAAATACTATCTCGACAAGGAGAGAGGTAATCTATAGTCTGCTTGTTTTGTGGTTTTGTTGTCTGGTTGTTTGTTCTGTCAATTATATCATTCAACAAAACGACTAAACAACAAAACCACCAGACAACAACCACCACCTATTCCTCATTCTTCAGGTTATGGCGAATCTTGCCAAGATACGACTTCATGCCGTCTGAATTCTTGTTGTCGATTATCTCAAGCAGTTCCTTGAGTTCGGTTCGGATTTCCGACACCTGGTCGTGCGTGTAAGGATTGAACAGGATTTCCTGAAGGAGATAATCATCCTCGTTGAGCACACCTTTGGCGATGCGCATGTGGCGCTTGAAAGTGGTGCCAGGAGCGTCCTGATGCTTCATCACTGCAGCAAAGACGAAGGTGGAGACGAACGGTATGCTGAGCGAATAAGCCACTGTGCGGTCGTGCTCGTCGAAGGTGTATTCGTAGATGTTCAGACCAAGCTTGCTGTAAAGGTCACGGAAGAAGCAGCGTCCCATATAGTCTCCCTCGCTGATGATGATGGCATTCTCCTCAGAGAGTTGGTTGAGATTGGCAAACGTAGGACCGAACATTGGGTGTGTGGAGACGTAATGGCGCCCTGTCTTGTCATAGAATTCCTTGAGATTGGTCTTTACGGAGGCAATATCGCTCAGGATGCAGTTTTCAGGAAGATAAGGTATTACCTCCTCGAAAGCCGGAATAGTGTATTTCACCGTCACGGCATTGATGACCAGCTCAGGAGCGAAGTCACGGATTTCCTCCAATTTGGTAAACCGGAGACAGTTGTATGTATAGCGCAAGCGTTGCGGATTCTTCTCATACACAGCCACTTCATGCTCGAATGAAAGGGTGTCGATAAAGAAAGATCCCATCTTTCCGGCACCGAGAATCAATATTTTCATCTTGACGTTCAGTTATTTGGTTTGACGTTACTGGTTTACTATCTCCAACTGCTGTCTGACAGACTCCTCATGGATGTGCTCGAATATCTGCTTTACGAATTCAGGACTCATTCCGCAGAGAGCACCCTGGGCACCGCGCTTGTCGAGGATTTCATTGTAACGGCCGGTCTGGAGGACGGTGAGGTTGTGGTCTTTCTTGTACTGGCCTATCTCGCGGCAGACGCGCATACGCTTGGAGAGTATCTCCATCAGACTGTTGTCTATCTGGTCAATCTGCTTGCGCAGCATCTTGATATCTTCTGTAGTGTTCACTTCGTTACGTACTGTAAGGATTGAAAGGATATAGTCGAGGACATCCGGTGTCACCTGTTGCTTCGCATCGCTCCAAGCCTTGTCCGGATCACAGTGGCTTTCCACCATCAAGCCGTCAAAGCCGAGGTCCATCGCCTGCTGGCAAAGCGGAGCCACGAGTTCGCGCTTACCTCCCATGTGGGATGGGTCACAGCAAATCGGAAGGTCAGGAATGCGGCGACGCAACTCGATAGGAATCTGCCACATAGGAAGATTGCGATAAATGGTCTTGTCGTAAGAAGAGAAGCCGCGATGTATCGCTCCAAGTTTCTTCACACCGGCTGCATTGAGACGCTCCATAGCTCCAATCCAGAGTTCGAGGTCAGGGTTGACAGGATTCTTGACGAGAACAGGGATGTCAATGCCCTTGAGAGCATCAGCGAGTGACTGCATGGCAAATGGATTGGCGGAAGTGCGTGCTCCGATCCACAGCACGTCCATATTGTATTTCATTGCCAGTTCGACGTGTTCCGGTGTAGCCACCTCAGTGCCCATGAGCATCTTGGTCTCCTTGCGGGCCTGCTCCATCCACTGCAGTGCAGGCTCTCCGTGTCCTTCGAAGCCGCCTGGCTTGGTTCTTGGTTTCCATACTCCCGCACGGAAGATGTGGCATCCCTTTTCTGCCAGCTGCATTGCTGTGGTCATTACCTGCTCTTCCGTCTCTGCGGAACATGGTCCGGCGATGACGAAAGGTCGCTTGTTGTCACTTGGAAGGCTGAGTGGTGATAAATCTAACTCCATAGTTGTTGGTATTTTTGTTATTTTGTTATCTTGTTGTTTTGTAGCTTGTGGTTTGGGCATTTCATTTCTGATCCCGAAACGACAAAGTCTTTTCTCTTCTCTTACTCGAAGACGCTTTTGATTCTCGTGAGAGCTTCCTCTATCTTTTCTTCCTTTGCACAGAGAGAGATGCGAATGTATCTCTCGCCATTTGAGCCGAATATGAAACCCGGAGTGATGAAGACTCTTGCTTGGTTGAGCACTTTCTCTGTCAGTTCTTCGCATGAAGAATAGCCGTCCGGTATTCTTCCCCAAAGGAACATTCCCACCTGCTGGGTATCGAATGTGCAGCCGAGCACGTGCATAATCTTCTCTGCGATGTCGCGACGACGGCGGTAACGCACTACGTTGGCTTCGTGATGCCATTCTGGAGTGCTGTGGTTCAGTGCTTCGGCAGCGGCGAGCTGGAGTCCGCGGAATGTGCCGGAATCAATGTTGCTCTTCACCTTCAGAGCCCATGAGATAATTTGTGGGTTGGCGATGCACATTCCCACGCGCCAGCCAGGCATATTGTGACTCTTTGACATGGAATTGAACTCGATGCAGCAATCCTTGGCTCCAGGCACCTGGAGGATGGAAAGTCGCTCGTCAGAGAGGATGAACGAGTAAGGGTTGTCGTTGACAATCACTATGTTGTGGCGCTTTGCGAATGCCACGAGGCGTTCGTATGTCGCTCTCATAGCGCGTCCTCCAGTAGGCATGTTGGGGTAGTTGGTCCACATTAGTTTTACTCCTTGGAGGTCCATCTGCTCCAGAGCGTCGAAGTCCGGTTGCCATCCGTTGTTTTCAGAGAGGTCATAATTGACTATCTGCTGTCCGAGTATCTTGCTCAGAGAGGTGTAAGTGGGATAGCCAGGATTTGGCACCAGCACCTTGTCGCCAGGATTGCAGAGGGCGAGAGTGATGTGGAGTATGCCTTCCTTTGAACCTATCAGCGGGAGAACCTCAGTGTCCGGATTTACTTCCACGTTGTACCAACGCTTGTAGAAATTTGCCATCGCCTGACGGAGTTCCGGTGTGCCTCCTGTAGGCTGGTAGCCATGAGATGATGGCTGTGAAGCCACTTCTGCGAGTTTGTTGATGGTCTGCTGCGAAGGAGGCATATCAGGAGATCCTATTGCAAGGCTTATGATGTCCCTGCCTTCACTGTTCAGTCGGGCTACTTCCTTGAGCTTGCGGCTGAAATAGTATTCCTGTACGAGGTTAAGGCGGTCTGCCGGTTTGATGTCCATAGTCTTTATTTGGTTTGGGGTTGTTGTTTATTGTTGTTGGGTTGCCCGGTAACGCGGGCAACACAGTGGCGGATTGCTTGTGTCTGTTGCGTCCTTTTGGGGCAACACAGTGGCGGATTGCTTGTGTCTGTTGCGCATTCTGGGGCTGACACGGTGGCGGAGAGCTTTATTTACCTTTGTACTCTCCCAGGATGGTCAGCTCCTTGGTAAGCGGTGCGATTGCGTCTATCGACTGACGGTATCTGGTGAGGTCATCGTAAGTCACATCTACATAGAACATATACTCCCACTCATGTCCGATTACAGGGAGCGACTGGATCTTCGTGAGGTTGATGCCGTAGAATGAAAGGATTGTGAGCACCTTGCTCAGCGAGCCTTCTTCATGAGGGAGAGAGAACACGAGGCTCGACTTGTCCGTCTCATTTATCGGGCGGAGGAAATCCGCTTTTCTCGGATTGCTCACCAGAAGGAAGCGGGTGAAATTATGCTTGTTGTCCTCTATGTGGTCTTCCAGCACCTTCAGTCCGTAATATCTTGCAGCATCCGAGTGGCATATTGCTGCCCATCCCTTCTTGCCGAGACGGCTTATCTTCTCTGCCGAGCCTGCGGTGTCTTCGTCCTCTACGGCTTTCAGATGGGGATGCTTGGCGAGATACTGACGGCATTGCATCAAGGCGACGGGATGGGAATGCACTTCTTCCACGGTCTCAAGCGTGTCGTCGGGCAGACAGCAGATGGAATGCTGGATGTGGAGCTTGTGCTCTCCCACTATCGTAGTGCCGGAATCGCGGAGCAACTCATAATTATGAAGCAAGCTTCCGGCGATGGTGTTCTCGATGGCGAGCATCCCGATGACTGTGGGGTCTTCCTTCACACAGCGGAACACGTCCTCGAACGTATTGCAACAGATCAGCTGAATCTGTTCGCCTTCATAATACTGATGTGCGGCTATGTCGTGGAAAGAACCTATCATTCCTTGTATTGCTATTCTTTTCATTATCCAATATCGTTGTATTTCAGTTTTTATTATAATATGAAAAATCCCGACCACAATGTAATGTGAGCGGGACTTTACGAAAAACTTTCGTTTCGTTATTCTTGTCATAAGTTGAAATTCATACGCAACTTCCCGCTTCACAGTGTCCTGCAAAGTAAAAATAGAAGTAAAAGTATGAAGAATTCATCTTATTCATATTGTCTATATTTATGAATTGTTGTTGTCTTTTTATTATTTGACTGCAAAAGTATAACTTTTTTTTATATTAAGCAAACATTTTGTCATTTTTTTTTGATTTTTCTCTACAATCATCCCATCATTCGTTGTTCCACCTTATTATATAAAGACAATAAAGTGAGGGCTTCATTATTTTTTCATGAAATGGATAATGGATTGTAAAGAAAATTTGCTAACTTTGCATCTGAAATCAGTTTTTAACGATAGACAGATTAAAATATGTGCAAAGAACAGCCGGTGCTCAATGAGCATCATAAGGAAGAATTCGCTCCTGCCCATACTGCGGAGCATCTGCTCAACCAGACCATGATAAGGATGTTCGGATGTGAAAGAAGCCGAAACGCCCATATCGAGCGCAAGAAATCAAAGATAAACTATAATCTCAACGAGTGCCCTTCAGCCGAACAAGTGGCTGAAATCGAGCGTGTCATGAATGAGGTGATAGCCAAGGACTTGCCCGTGACCTATGAATTCGTGACAAGGGACAATATTCCGGAAGGCGTGGTGCTCGACAAATTGCCGGAAGACGCAAGCGAGACTCTTCGTATCGTCCGTATCGGAGACTACGACATCTGCGCTTGCATCGGTAATCATGTGGAATCTACCAAGGAAATCGGCACGTTCAAGATCACGAGTACCAGTTACAATGAAGGCAATTTCAGAATCGTATTCAAGGTAATCCAGTAGTTTATATTACTCTAAAGACAGAATGATAAAGGCAATATTATTTGACTTTGACGGCACTTTGGTCAACTCCGCTCCTGGAATTGTCAAGACTATGGAGCAGGTCTTCACTGAAATGGATGTCGAAGTGCCTACAGAAGAAGCGATGCGTGCAACCATAGGTCTCCCTCTTCGCCTCGCGCTCAAGGAATTAGGACATCTGGACGACAAACGGGCTGACGACGCAACAGAACTATATAGGGCTTTGTTTCCTGTCTATGAGGTCGGTTATGTGACTGTGTTTCCTGATGTAACGGAAACTCTTATGTCGCTGAAGGAAAAGGGAATAAGAATGGCTGTCGTGACATCGAGAGACACGGTTTCACTGAAACTGATAGCTGACAGGCGTGAACTGACTCCATTCTTTGAGACTTACGTCACTGGAGCTGACGGTTTTCTTCCAAAGCCAGCTCCGGATATGGTGCTGGAATTGCTCAAGAGAATGAAACTCAAAAAGGACGAAGTCCTCGTGGTAGGCGACACGACATTCGACATCGATATGGGAAATAGCGCAGGATGCAAGACGGTGGCTGTGACTTATGGAAACCATTCACGCGAGAGATTGATGGATTCAAACCCTACATTTGTAATTGATAGATTCAGCAAATTGGCAGATTGCCTAAATTAAAGACAAGATATTATGCAAGAGATACTTATGACACCCGATGTGTGTATGCAGTTCTTAGTGTGGTCATACTTCTATCACGACGTGATGCCGGAGAAGAACGTTAGCTATAAGGCCTGCGGGAAATTCTCTGATGACGATGCAGAAAGAATCGACGAACTGAAGGAAATGCTTTTCAAATGCTTTGAGGAGCAGTCCGTATTCAATGCCTGCAAGCAGTTCCAGTTGGCAAAGATGCGCAATGAGCCTTGCCCTTTCCCCCAGAATACCCTGGATAATTTGTTTGCAAAAGAAAGAGAATAAGGTCGTATAATGTAGTTTTTACCCTCACATAATCCAATACGGCTGGTATCTTCCACCAACCTACACAAATAAACAACACTGAAAATATGAACTATTCCGGATTGATAATTGCCGTTGTCACATTTCTGATAATCGGTCTTTTCCACCCTATCGTCATCAAATGCGAATACTATTTCGGCACGCGTTGCTGGTGGGTGTTTGCATTATCGGGCGTTTCCTTCATCGGTGCAAGCCTTATGATGGACAACACTGTGGTGAGCACTGTGCTCGGAGTCGTCGGTTGCTCTTGCCTATGGAGCATCCTTGAGATTTTCGAGCAGAAGGAAAGAGTAAGAAAAGGATGGTTTCCCATGAATCCAAAACGTAAGAACGATTACTCTTCCGATAATAATTGCTGATTTTACAATGTGCGAAATAAAGCCCTATCTGTTTGTTCTTCTTTGACTTACAGATAGGGCTTTATCTTCCTTGCTTACCGTTTTTGCATCAGAATGGTGTCTCGTTTGACACCGGACCGAAGGAGTCATTGAAACTCGAATCACGGAATTCACCGCCATTGTCTGCTGGTGGGGCAAATCCCTGGGCGTCATCCGGATTGGCAAAGCGGGTAAACTCGCCACGGAAATTCAGGAGCACGTTGCCGGTAGAACCCTTACGATGCTTGGCAATGATAATCTGGGCCATTCCTCGAAGGTCGTTTCCGTCCTCATCCTGGAAGATACGATAATACTCCGGACGATGCACGAAAAGCACCATATCGGCATCCTGCTCGATGGCACCGGACTCACGGAGGTCTGACAACTGCGGAATCTTGCTGTCATTGCCCGATCTCTTCTCCACGTCACGGCTCAACTGAGAAAGCGCGAGCACAGGGATGTCCAGTTCCTTGGCAAGTCCTTTGAGCGAGCGACTGATCATACTGACTTCTTCCTGACGGCTGTTGAAATTCATTCCGCTCGCACTCATCAGCTGAAGATAGTCAATCATCAGCACCTTAACGCCCTTTTCGCGCACAAGACGACGTGCTTTGGTACGGAGTTCAAAGACGGAAAGACCTGGAGTATCATCGACATAAATCGGTGCATTGAGGAGTTTAGGAATCCTGTTGTCGAAACGCTTCCATTCCTCATCAGAGAGTTTACCGCTGAGAATCTTGCTGCCAGGAATCTCGCACACGTTGGATATGAGTCGGTTTACGAGCTGTACGTTATTCATTTCCAATGAGAAGAACGCGATTGGCTCACCATAATCCACAGAGATATTCCTGGCAAGTGACAGAGCAAAAGAGGTCTTGCCCATGGCAGGTCGTCCTGCTATGATGACAAGGTCGGACGCTTGCCAACCGGAAGTTATCTCGTCAAGCTTGAAATAGCCAGTAGGAACGCCTGTCATTCCACCGTCATTCTGCGATGCTTTCAGCAAAAGGTCGCGCGCCTGGAGTACTACTGGCTGAATCTGAGTATAGTCCTGGCGCATGTTCTTCTGGGAAAGCTCGAAGAGTTTGCCTTCCGCTTCCTGCATCAAGGCATCGATGTCAGAGCTCTCATCGAATGCTTTTCCCTCAATGGTGCTGGCGTATGAAATCAGCTGACGGGCAACAAACTTCTGCGCAAGCACTCGGGCATGGTACTCGATGTTGGCAGAAGAAGCCACGCTGTCGGTCAACTCGATGATATAGGTAGGAGCTCCTACTTCATCATGTGTGCCTTCCTTCTTCAGCTGCTCTATTACTGAAACGAAATCCACCGGCACCTCCATGATGTTCAACTGCTGGATAGCATGGAAAATCTTTTGGTGCTTCGGGTCGTAGAACGTTTCCGGACGGAGCAGTTCGCTGACCACCGTGAAAGCGTCAACGTCTATCATGAGAGCGCCCAGCACTCTTTTCTCCACTTCAACAGACTGTGGGGGCAGATGTCCAAGGGAAGTATCTATCTGAGGTTGAGCTTGTTTGCGGGTTCTTTTGTATGTATTTGTTTGAGGCATTATCTTTATGTTTTGATTTTGCAAGTGCAAAGTTAGTATATTTTTCACTATCTTCCACATTTTTCTTCCTCTATTTTTTTTGTCAGATGAAGTTTTTGTATTACTTTTGCAAAGAGAATACTGCGGTCGCTGGTAATACTCATTGAAATCAGATGACAGCCTTGCCTGCTGCATGTATGTCTGAAATTTTTAATTCCAACCACTTGATGGGCAAGCTGAAAATTGACTTTCCAGCCAAAGCCTGACAAAAAAAACTTTAATATTATGATAACATTTCCTTGCGCAAAGATAAATCTTGGATTGAATGTCGTGGCAAAGCGTCCAGACGGTTATCACGACCTTGAGACCGTATTCTATCCCATCCCTGTCACTGATGCCCTCGAAGTGCATTGTATGCACCAGGATTTCCCGCTGAAAGAGAATTACGACATCTGCATTACGGGTGCAGAAGTGGCTGGAAATCCGGCTGATAATCTCGTGGTGAAGGCTTACAATCTCATTGCCCAACACTACGATATTCCTCGCGTACACATACATCTGTATAAGGTGATTCCTATGCAGGCTGGACTCGGTGGCGGTTCGAGCGACGCCGCCTATATGATCAGGCTGCTCGATGAATATTTCAGGCTCAACATGGGAAACCGGGAAATGGAGCGTTATGCCGCCAAACTTGGTGCAGACTGCGCCTTTTTCATCACGGCAGAACCGGCTTATGCCACTGGAATAGGAGATGAATTGCAGCCTATCGGAAGTGAAGACGACTGCAAGAATTACCTTGAAGATTATTGGATTGCTTTGGTAAAACCGTCTGTTGCCGTTTCTACAAAGGAGGCTTATGCCGGAATTACTCCTCGCAAAACGAAGAAATCGTGCCGCGAAATTGTGCTTCAGCCAATAGAAACCTGGCGCGAAGAACTCACAAATGACTTTGAAGAAAGCATCTTCCCTAAATATCCAGTCCTTTCAGACATCAAGAACAAACTCTATGATCTTGGGGCTCTTTATGCAGCAATGAGCGGAAGTGGAAGTACTATCTATGGCATTTACAAAAACAAACCTGAGATTATCAGCGATTTATTCCCTGACTGTCAAACTTTTGTCGTAGAACTGTAATGAAATACTTTATAGCTCTCATGGTGGTAACCATCTGGGGATCCACCTTCGTGAGCAGTAAGGTGCTGCTCAATTCAGGTCTCATGCCTGCCGACATCTTCTTTTATCGCTTTGTCATGGCTTACTTCATCATGCTTTCTGTAAGTCATAAGAAGATGCTTGCCGATAATCTGAAGGATGAACTGACTTTTCTCGGGCTTGGACTTATGGGTGGCTCCATATATTTCCTTACAGAAAACATGGCTCTCTCCTACTCCACGTCAGCAAATGTCAGCATTCTCGTCTGCACCACTCCTATCATCACAGCCTGCGTGCTCGCCATCTTCTACAAGAATGAACGCATGAAACTACGACAGATAATAGGTTCCATCATTGCGTTCTTAGGCGTTACGCTCATTGTATTGAATGGCCAGTTGATTCTGCATCTCAATCCTCTCGGAGACGTTCTTGCTCTTAGCGCCGCCACAACCTGGGCTTTCTATTCCCTTTTCATGAAGCGCGTGATGGGAAGATATAAACCGGAATTCATCACTCGTAAGATATTCTTCTATGGAGTATTGACAATCCTGCCTTATTTTGCAATCGTTCAGCCACTCGACACTGACACTTCATTACTCTTCAAGCCTTATGTTCTTGGAAATCTCATCTTCCTCGGAGTGATAGCTTCCAGTTTGGCTTATCTGATGTGGAACTGGGCTCTCAGAGAAATCGGTACGGTGAGGGCTTCAAACCTTCTCTATACCCAGACTCTTGTCACGATGGTGTTGGGATCCATCGTGCTCGGAGAACGCATCACAATTATGGCTATCTCCGGAGTGGCAGTCCTTTTCTTGGGAGTAATCTTGGCTGTAAAGACTCCAAAGGAAAAACTCTCGGCTGAATAAAAGCAAGTGTCCGTTCCACATAATGCCCATTCTGAACTTTCGTTTCATTGCAATCGTTCAAGCTCAATAATAGCATTTTATGTAGAACTGACACTTTGCTTTGTTCCATTTTTCCGTTACGAAGTCGCGCTCTTTATAAGCCTTTGTAACAATCTGATAATAAGAATATTATAATAGCATAGTTATTGTATTGCGAAAGCATAGTTATTAGGTCCTAATAACTATGCTTTCACCGTGTAATATCTATGCTTTCGCATCGCAATATCTTCGCTTTCGCTTCACGAAAGCATTAAGATGTCGTTTTTGTTCTGTTTTTCCACTAACAGCAAATGAATATCTTAGCCACTCGTTCTGCTTTGCATGAAAAGCGGATCTGAACCCACCGTCAAGCAGAAACGAAAACGGATCTGACTGAAATGTCAGCATTATCACTGCGCCTTCTCGTCCAGATAGCTATCCTTGAAGCCGAGGAAATAGAGCACACCGTCAAGGCCGATGGTATTGATAGACTGGCGGGCATTTGCCACAACGCGAGGTTTAGCATGGAAAGCGATTCCAAGACCTGCCTCTGAAAGCATCATAAGGTCATTGGCTCCATCGCCCACGGCAATGGTCTGCTGGAGATCCACCTTCTCCACCTGTGCGATAAGGCGCAGAAGCTCTGCTTTACGCTTGCCGTCAACAATCTCTCCTACAAAGTTTCCGGTAAGGAGACCATTCTCATCCACCTCCAATTCATTGGCATAGACGTAGTCAATTCCGTATTTTTTCTGAATGTACTCACCGAAGAAGGTGAAGCCGCCAGAAAGAATCGCAATCTTGTATCCGTACTTCTTCAGCACATACATCAGTCTGTCAACGCCCTCCGTAAATGGAAGATTTTCAGCGATTTCCTGCATTACCTTGACGTCAAGACCCTTCAGGAGTTTGCATCGCTGTGTGAAAGATTCCTTAAAGTCGATTTCTCCTCGCATCGCGGCGGCTGTAATGGCAGCAACCTTGTCATATACTCCGTGCTTCCTTGCCAGTTCATCAATGACTTCTGTCTGAATAAGCGTAGAGTCCATATCGAAACAGATAAGGCGACGCATACGGCGGTACATATTATCTGTCTGGAAAGAGCAGTCGATGTTCAGTTCACTTGACATCTTGAGCAGAGCGGAATGGAGGTCGCTCTTGTTTTTAGGAGTTCCGCGGACAGAGAACTCTATGCAGGCTCTTGTCTTTTCCATTGGATGCTCCAGGCTTGTACGACCTGAAAGGCGAATGATAGAGTCGATATTAAGCCCTTGTTCGGCAATGAGTTGGGTGATTGCTCCTATCTGTCTCGCCTCAAGGCGACGACCGAGGACGGTAAGCATATATCTGTTTTTGCCTTGACGCGCAACCCAAGCTTCATATTGTTCAAGTGAAATCGGCACAAAGCGCACATTCACATTCAGTTCAGAAGCCTTGAACAGCACTTCCTTCATCACATACCCGGAGTTGCAGTCATCGACACGGATGAGAATGCCGAGGCTAAGTGTGGAATGAATGTCAGCCTGACCAATATCCTGAACGTGAACATTATATCTTGCAAGCACATTCATTATGCTGGCTGTAAGTCCAGGTCTATCCTCGCCGGTAATGCTCAGGAGCATCAATTCCTCTTTGTTTTCTTCCATTTCTACTGGTTTTTCGTTTTCTCTAATTCTTTTATTGTCCATCAGCCTTTAAGTCTGCTACAATTTATTATGATTTGTAGAACCTATGATTAATCCATTCTGTTCTTGTAGTCTTCATATCCGAATCTCTTCAGCAGATGAATTTCACCTTTTGAATCAAGGAAAGAGATGTCTGGATGAGTTATGCCATTGAATGTGCACGTCTTCACCGTGGTGTAATGTATCATGTCCTCAAAGACAATGGTCTCGCCAATCTGCAATGGATGGTCGAATTTCCATGACTGCATCCAGTCTCCAGAAAGGCAACTGTTACCTCCGAGACGATACACATTCTCGCCTTCTCCGTATTCGCCCTCTATAGTCTCTGCGCCACACACAGTGGGCCAATAAGGCATTTCAAGGCAATCAGGCATATGACACGTAAATGAAACGTCGAGAATGGCTGTCTTGATGTTGTTGTTCTCTACAATATCTACGACATGACTTACCAAAGGTCCTGTCTGCCAAGCGAAAGCGCTGCCGGGCTCAAGTATGACTTTAAGATGAGGATAACGCTTCTTGAAGTCCTTCATCATGTCAATCAGAAGCTGGATGTCGTAGTCTTTACGCGTCATGAGATGACCGCCACCAAAGTTAATCCACTCCAACTGGTCAAACCATCCTGAGAACTTTTCCTCAATATGCGCCAAAGTGCGCTGGAATACATCAGCGCCGCTTTCGCAATGGCAATGACAATGGAAGCCGGTGATGTCTTCAGGAAGTCTGTCCGGCAACTGGCTTGCAAGCACGCCAAAGCGAGTTCCTGGAGCGCAAGGATTGTAAATGTCAGTCCCCACTTCTGAATATTCAGGATTTACCCTTATGCCAAGCTTTAGATTTGGATTTGTTTCCAGAGCTTTCTCATGATGGCGCTCATACTGCGACAAAGAATTGAACGTCAGATGACTTGACATCCTGGAGATGTCCTCTATCTCAAAGTCAGTGTAGGCAGGAGAAAAGGTATGGGCAGGAGCACCAAATTCCTCGTAAGCCAAGCGGGCTTCTGAAAGGCTCGATGCTGTAGTGCTATTGATATACTCGCGAAAAATAGGGAATGTCTTCCAAAGGGCAAAAGCTTTGAAGGCAAGAATTGTCTCTATCCCTGCCTCGTCTGCAACGCCCTTAATCAGAGAGAGATTCCTGCGTAGCTTCTCTTCTTCGAGAACATACGCAGGTACCTTTATTTGATCAAATATCATTTGCATTTATCACCTTTCGGTTATTACATTATAAAATGGCAGCTTCGAGCGCCACTTTCATCATCTGCTTGAAACCATTCTGACGGTCTTCGGAGGACAACTCCTTCTTGCTCACGAATGAATCACTGATTGTCAGCAGACAGGCTGCATTCTTGCCCAGCACGTTTGCGTTGTGGAACAATGCGAATGATTCCATTTCCACGCACTGACAATCTGTTCGCTTGGAGATATTCTCAAAAGATTCAGGAGAATAGAACACGTCTGATGAATAAACATGGCAGAGCTTGCATTCTGTATCTACTTTCTTGGCTACGTCCAATATCTTGTCATTCAATACCTTGCTCGGATAGATGATGTGGTCTTCAATGCCGCTCATTACCTTCGCATAACTGGAATCGCTGTAAGCGAAATCTGCCAATGCCACATCGAGCAAGTCAAGGTCTTTTGAGTAACTGCCCGCTGAACCGATACGAATGATATTTTCTACGCCATAGTGAGTATAGAGTTCCCATGAATATATGCCGATGCTTGGCATTCCCATGCCGGAAGCCATCACGCTGACAGGAACTCCTTTATATTTGCCTGTGTATCCGAGTACATTACGAACATTGGTGACAAGTTCTGCATCCTCAAGGAATGTTTCAGCCAGAAGTTTAGCGCGAAGCGGGTCTCCCGGCATGAGTACGGTCTTTGCGAAAGCACCGTCTTTAGCGTTAATGTGTGGAGTCATAGTCTAATTATTTTTGATTTATGGTACAAAAATACTTGTTTTTTTTCACATATCCAAAATATCTGGACATAATTATGATAGATTTTGGCTTTCACATGGCTCAGTTCGGTTTTATAGAACATAAATATCGACAAAATAGCACTTCGCCAAGACTGGTAAAAACAGATAATGCCGCTTGAGCTTTGGCTATTCTCAAGCGGCATTCGTAATATTTTATCTATTAACTAGGGTGTCCAGTTTGAAGTTCCAGTTTTTAGTTCAAAAAAGACATGATACGAGTTTCAAAGTACTGATAATCATATCTCTTCAGCACATAATGATTTCATGGATTAGCAAAACTTTTTCATCTGTTAAAATTACACCTGAGAACAATGCTATTTCGATTGATAATCAACAGATTAAATTGTTAAATCCATATCAAAAACGAGAACATAGAACTGGACACCCTATCTATTAACCTATTAGTTGTTCTCAGGACGGAGCTTACGTACTGTCTCAGCTGTACGCCACATCTCAGAATTATGGAGAGCAGCAAGTTCCTTCTCAAGACCTACACGATAGTCAGGCTTTGAGTTTGCGTCAATGGAGATCTGTGCTTCGTTACCAGACTTTACAGAAGCATAAAGCTTTTCAACAACTGGCTTGCAAGCATCATGGAAAGGACCCATCCAGTCGAGTGCACCACGCTGAGCGGTAGTAGAACAGTTAGCATACATCCAGTCCATACCCTTCTCTGCAAAGAGTGGCATGAGTGACTGAGTCAGTTCTTCCACTGTCTCATTGAATGCCTCTGATGGTGTATGGCCGTTCTCACGGAGCACTTCATACTGTGCAAGGAGAAGTCCCTGGATAGCACCCATAAGAGTTCCACGCTCACCAGTAAGGTCAGAAGTAGCCTCACGCTGGAAAGTAGTCTCAAAGAGGTAACCGGAACCGATGCCAATACCGAGAGCCATTGTACGGTCGAGAGCACGACCTGTAGCGTCATTATATACAGCGTATGAAGAGTTCAAGCCACGACCTTCAAGGAACATGGTACGGAGAGATGTACCTGAACCCTTAGGAGCGACCATGATAACGTCAATATCCTTTGATGGAACACAACCAGTACGGTCAGACCATGTAATAGCGAAGCCATGAGAGAAGTAAAGAGCCTTACCAGGTGTAAGGTATTTCTTCAATGTTGGCCAAACAGACATTACAGCAGCATCAGAAAGAAGGCACATAATGATTGTACCCTTATCAGCAGCCTCTTCGATAGAGAAGAGAGTTTCACCTGGTACCCATCCGTCAGCCTTGGCCTTTTCGAATGTCTTACCCTGACGCTGACCCACGATGACATTGAAACCATTATCACGAAGATTACATGCCTGACCAGGACCCTGAACACCATAACCGAGAACAGCTATTGTCTCGTCTTTAAGAATCTCACGAGCCTTCTCGAGTGGGAATTCTTCACGTGTCATTACCTCTTCGATAACGCCACCAAAATTCATTTTTGCCATTTTTCTTTAGTTTTATATTAACAACTATTATTCTGTTATCTTTTTACGATGCAAAGGTAGTAATTTATTATGAAAGCACAAAGAAAAATGTCATTTTTTTACCATATTAACATAATTCAATTACAAAATCATATTATTTATCAAATGGTAATGAGTTAATTGGACAAAAATACGAGCAAACGGTATGTCCGTATGGATTATATCTTCACATATTTCACCAAGCATCTTACCACTTCTGTCTCACCAGAAGAAGATGGTGATGATTTAGTAATGCGAATGGCAAGTTCGTCCTCGCTGATTCTTTCTTTATAGAATTTCAGTGTATCTCCGAAATGGCTCTCTGCTACATAAGCAATGTCAAACCTCTTCAAACGATAGTTTTTATAGAATTCAATGTCAAAGAGATCAAGGACATGCTCCATGTATTTGACGCTGTTAATGTGACCATTTACATCCACATCGGAATATCTCGTCTCCACAGAGCGTACATATTCTGCATCTTTACCCATCTTAACTCTTCCTGGCACGGCAATCGGACATTCCTTATCCTCCACTACCCAGTTCTTTACATCGCCATCGTTTACCTCAAGTATGTCGAGTGGCTGGCGGGTGGTGAGGTCTATGAGTGCCCAAATTGAGCGTCCGTAACCATACACTTTTCCTGTTTCATCATCTGTCAAGCAGAAATTTCTTTTGGTGAAATACTTCATTGCGCTTTCCACCCATGTTTCCATAGTGAAATGAGAATACTGCTCTGGCATCTCTTCCATTTCTATGCAAAGGCGTGAGAGAACCCATGTTCTCTGCATAGTGAAGAGATATCTCATTCCGAATCCACGGTCTGTACTGTGAAAATCTGCGGCATTAAGCATGTAATTACCTAAATACCCCATCTGTAGATGATGCGTAAAGTCACAATGGAATGACTCGGTTTGCATTTGATATTTACCTATTTTTTCCATGGCAAAATACTATTAATATGTTGAACTTAGTAATCTGTTCAAATAGTTATTTTTAATGTAAACCATTAAAGAATACCAAAAAAGGGGAAAAACCGAATAAAGTTTATCCCCTTTGCTGATATTCTTTACATTTCTATATGTTGTGCTCTTCTTCCGCACGCTTTGTGAGATACTGATCAAGACGCTCGATACAAGAGCGTGTGATTGCGATACGACCGGTTCGTACGAACTGAAGTACACAACCGAGCTTGTCCAGCTCATTGAAATGTGCGATAACATCATCGGTCATTCCTGTCTTGACTACGATGGTGTAAGTAGGGTTGACCTCGATGATTTTGGCGTCATAGCGTCTTACTACCCTACTTATCTCCTTGTTTGCGAGAACATTAGGAGTAGAAAGCTTCAGAAGTGACGTTTCAAGGATGAAGATTTCCGAATCGACGAAGCAATTAGCCTGAAGAACGTCAATCTTCTTTTCTATCTGTTTGACGAGCATCTCAGCCATTTCAGGCTTACAGTAACACGTGATGGTGTATTTATGCACGCCTGGCGTGGAAGATGAACATACATTCAATGATTCAATATTCACCTGACGACGGGTAAACACTGCAGTAATCTGATTGAGAATACCTGCAAAATTCTCCGAATAGATGATGAGAGTGTAGAGTGTCAGACCGTCATGATCGAGCTGGGCGCCCTCATGTCTCGGGGTGACAGGTCTTGCAATAGCATTGCGATGGTAAGTCTCACGCTGTGGTGGTACTGATGAATCATACTCATATTTTGCAGCCTTGGACTCACGTGCAAGGTTCTTCTCGTAAGAATTATAATCCACCGATGCGGCTGCGCGAACAGCTGCGTCAAACATTTCTTCGGCTTGCAGTTCTAATTCTTCTTTGCAGTTCGCTTCTTTATTATAGTCCCCGCAATCTGTATTTCCGTATTTCTTTTCTGAATTCATATTCATGTGGTTTTAATATCAGATGTAGTTTCTTGCGAATATTCAAATACAATTCTGTAATACTTACCTTCTTTGCAAGTAATCTTACATTATTATAAGTGAACACTCAAAGCTCTCACCTTAATCTACATCAAAGAGCATTTCGTCAACATTACCGCCTGGAGGAGTCATAGGGAGAACATTATCTTCTTCTTTCACTGCTACTTGAAGGAGATATGGTCCCTTTGTGTCGAGCATCTCACGGATGGCATCATCCAAATCATCACGACTTATGACAGTCCGACACGGGATGTTGTATCCAGCAGCTATCTTCTCATAGTCAGGATTTACCATCGGAGTAAATGAGTAACGTTTGTTAAAGAACATATACTGCCACTGACGGACATTGCCCAGGAAGTTGTTGTTCAGCATAATCATCTTCACTGGAATCTGATTCTCCATGATGGTACCGAGTTCCTGAATTGTCATCTGAAAACCACCATCACCTGCAAACATGCAAACCGTACGGTCCGGAGCCGCATAACAGGCTCCCATAGCAGCAGGAATGCCAAATCCCATAGTGCCGCATCCACCTGATGTGATGCAGGAACGATATTTGTTAAACTTGAAGTAACGGCAGGCAAACAACTGATTTTGACCAACATCCGTCACGAGAATGGCCTCGTTGTTGGACGCCTCACTGATTTTGCGGACCACTTCTCCCATAAGTAGAGGACCATCCTTAGGATATAATGCTGCTTCTATTACCTTATTGTATTCCTTATCTTCATAAGGCTTGAATCCAGCTATCCATGATTGGTGCTTTGCAGGAACTACTTTCTCTGATACAAGTGCAAGAGTTGACTTGCAATCTCCAAGCAATGCGAGGTCCACCTTTACGTTTTTGTTCAACTCGGACGGGTCAATGTCGAAATGAATGATTTTAGCCTGTTTGGCATAAGTAGCGAGATTGCCAGTAATACGGTCATCAAAACGCATACCGACCGCAATAAGAAGGTCGCATTGATTAGTCATTACGTTTGGAGCAAGGTTTCCGTGCATTCCGAGCATACCCATGTTCAGCGGATGGTCGGATGGTGCGGTGGACAGTCCGAGCATGGTTTGACCGAATGGAATCTGTGCTTTCTCGCAGAGTTCCAGTAACTCTTTCTGTGCATTGCCCAGTTCCACACCGTGACCTACGAGCATAAATGGCTTGACAGATTCGTTTATCATCTTGGCTGCCAAGTCGATATCTTTCTGCTTAGGCGTATGAACAGGCTTGTAGGATCGTATGAAATCCACAGCCTGAGGCTTATATTCGATAACCGCAGTCTGCGCATTTTTTGTAAAATCGAGAACTACAGGACCAGGACGGCCTGACTTGGCAATATAGAAAGCACGGGCAACAGCCCATGGAATATCCTCTGCGCGGCGTATCTGATAATTCCATTTGCTGATAGGCTGGGTTACACCAACCACATCGACCTCCTGGAATGCGTCTGTACCGAGCAAAGATGCTCCTACCTGACCGCAGATTACCACCAAAGGTGTAGAATCCACCATGGCATCAGCTACGCCGGTAATGGTATTCATTGCTCCAGGGCCAGAGGTGACTATACAGCAACCTACCTTTCCGCTAACCCTTGCATAGCCTTGCGCTGCATGGACAGCAGCCTGCTCATGGCGTACAAGTATATGATGAAGAGTTTTCTTATGATCATAGAGAGCATCGTATGTCGGCATTATCGCTCCGCCGGGATAGCCGAAGAGTACTTCTACTCCTTCATGCTCCAATGATTTCATCAGTACTTCTGCACCGCTTATCTTTTCCATTTCTTCTGTTTTTGTTGTTTGGTTGTTCGACTTGTCATTTGGTTGTCTAAATTGCTGTCCAGTTGTCTTTTCGTTTGATTGCTTGTATGTCAATGCAACAACCCGACAAGAAGATAACTGAATCAACAAATAATACCGCGAACTGAGATTTAGTCAATGATTCTTACACCGCCCTTATCAGCACTTGCTACAGACTGCGCATAAGCACGGAGAGCCTTGCTGACCACACGCTTGCGCTTAAGTGGTTGCTGTGGGCGTGCAGCAAGTTCCTCATCCGACAGTTTTACGCTTATTGAGCGGGATGGGATATCAATGACAATAATGTCTCCATCGACTATTTTTCCAATGTTTCCGCCAGAAGCGGCTTCTGGAGAGATGTGTCCGATGGACAATCCTGATGTGCCTCCAGAGAAACGTCCGTCTGTAATCAACGCACATTCCTTACCCATGTGCATTGACTTAATGTATGATGTAGGATAAAGCATCTCCTGCATTCCTGGTCCGCCCTTAGGTCCTTCGTGGGTAATAACAACGCAATCGCCCTTCTTTACCTTTCCGCCAAGTATTCCATCGCAAGCATCTTCCTGAGAGTCGAACACGACGGCAGGACCTTCGAAGTGCCAAAGTTCTGGAGCAACGCCGGCTGTTTTCACCACGCAACCGTCCTGGGCAATGTTTCCGAACAGCACTGCAATGCCTCCATCCTTGGTGTAAGCATGCTCTATGTCTCGGATACAGCCGTTCTCGCGGTCAGTATCAAGAGTCTCCCACTGTGAGTCCTGGGAGCCCATCACATTGGAGAACTTGCGTCCCGGTGCAGAATGATAGATGCGGGATGCCTCTGGGTCAATGGCTTTAGGGCTGTCTGATTTGACAATCTTGCCGTCTTTCATCTCAAGACCTACGATACTGTATTTTGCGATATCTTCGCCAAGAGTAGCACCATCGACACGTTTACAAGTCAAATCAAGGAGATTTCCAAGTGCCAGTTCACCCATTATGCCAAGTATTCCGCCTGCGCGGTTCTCTTCCTGCACGGAATACTTCTGCCAGTTAGGAGCAAGTTTGCAAAGGAATGGAACCTTACGTGAGAGTTTGTCAATGTCAGGCATGGTGAAATCCACCTCACCTTCCTGGGCTACAGCAAGGAGATGGAGCACAGTATTCGTGGAAGCACCCATAGCAATGTCCAAAGTCATTGCGTTGAGGAATGCGGCGCGAGTGGCGATTGAACGTGGAAGAACGGAGTCATCACCATCTTCATAGTATGCGAAAGCATTCTTTACGATAAGCTTTGCAGCGTCCTTGAAGAGCTGGATGCGATTCTTGTGAGTTGCAAGAATAGAGCCATTACCAGGAAGTGACAATCCCAGAGCCTCGGTAAGAGAATTCATAGAGTTTGCAGTGAACATACCAGAGCAGGCTCCACAACCAGGGCATGCGCAGTTTTCTACCTCTGCGAGTTCTTCATCGCTTACAGTAGGGTCGCCACCCTTGATCATTGCAGTGATGAGGTCGGCATTTTCGCCTTTATATTGTCCTGCTTCCATAGGACCGCCGCTTACAAAGACTGCAGGAATGTTGAGGCGCATAGTAGCCATAAGCATACCAGGGGTAACCTTGTCACAATTTGAAATGCAGATCATGGCATCCGCCTTGTGAGCATTGATCATGTATTCTACAGAGTCAGCAATGACATCGCGAGAAGGCAATGAATAGAGCATACCATCATGTCCCATTGCTATTCCGTCATCGACGGCAATGGTATTGAATTCGGCAGCGTAGCATCCCATAGCCTCAATCTCTTTCTTTACTATCTGTCCGATTTCATGCAGATGAGTATGTCCAGGCACAAACTGCGTGAAGGAATTGACAATAGCAATAATAGGCTTGCCGAATTGTTCACGCTTCATACCATTGGCGACCCAAAGAGCACGGGCGCCTGCCATGCGTCTGCCTTCTGTGCAGACACTACTTCTCAACTGATGTTTCATCTTTTTATCTTGTTTATGTTAACTATTCCTATTGATTTTTACCAAATTGCTTGCAAAGATAAGCAAAATCGAGCAAATAACAAACAAAAAACGATACTATTTTACTTTTTTCTCAAAAGTTACTATATCTCCTTTGCTTTTGTCACAACCAAGCCCCTGAAAGTCTATGCGATCTATCGAGACGTGGTATTTCTTTACCAGAGCTACAAGAACTGCGAATGCGCGCTTCTCACTTGTAAGCTCTGCACTTTCATTATTTACGGAAGTATAGCCGTTCACCATCAGACTTGCCTCTGGATGAGAGACAAGATATAGTGCTATTGCTTCCAGTTTGCGTTGCTGTACGTCATTCAGTGTCGTCTTTCCTTCGTCAAAGAAGATGACATTTTTCAAGCTTCTATCTGAATTCGTTTGTCCGATTCGTCCGCTTTTTGACTTGTAATCGTCTATTTCTTCGTTCAGACGAGCAATCTCTGCATCTTTGTTTTCTAAGATCACGCGGTTTTGCTCTTGTGCATTCTTGATTTCCTCACGAAGGGCGTGAATCCTGTTGTTAAGTGCCTTTATCTCATTTTCGTCTCTTACATAGATCCATTTGAAATTATGAGCCCCGTCATGATTGCGGAATTTGTAGTTGACACCTACATTAACCTGAAAATTTGATTTGTTTATGTTGTACTTGAATTTATCCGCACTGGTGAAACCATTGAAGTTTTGCAGTCCATAATTCAAGCTCGGTTCTACATAGACCTGCCATTCCTTGTTCTCACCAAAGTTGTAGGCTGCATTGACAGCCACCTTTGAAGAAATCAGATTCAATTTCTGCTTCTTGCCAAAAGCGTGTCCCCAACCGAAGCCTCCTAAGAGTGAGAACTCGACGAGACGTGGCTCGCCATTGTAACCAAGTATGAGATTTGACATATTGCATGAGGCGAGAAAGTTCACGTTCAGATTATCTACAAAGGTCTTTGTATGGTAATCCGGTCCTTTTCCGGCGCAAGCCGTCTCAAAATAAGCGTTGCCTTCCACCATGAAACCAAGTACTGGAGTGACATTCTTTCCCAGTCTTATTCCAAAGTCTGGAGTCAAATCGCTCATCCAGGAATGATGCCTGGTGGGAACTGCGCCACCTCCATTGATTCCAACATAACAATTATCCCACCATTTGCCTGAAGTGGTCACCTTATCTTGCGCATTAACAGAAAGAAATGCAGATAGTATGGATATTATAATGATAGAAAACTGTTTCATATATTTATGCTATTAGGTTCTGATAATTATTTTTCGAACAGGTCGGGGCGACGCTCTTTTGTGCGGGCAATCGACTGTTCCATTTCCCATTCCTTGATTTTCGCTTCATGTCCGGAGGTCAGGATTGAAGGAATGCCCCATGTCTCTTCCGGACTATCCACTGGATGATACTCTGCAGGTCGGGTGTAGCAAGGAGGCTCAAGCAGGTTGTCCTGGAAAGAATCGCTCAAGGCTGACTCCACATCACCGATTACTCCCGGCACGATACGTACGACACTGTCGGCAATTACGGCAGCTGCAAGTTCGCCGCCGGTAAGCACATAGTCACCGATGCTGAGCTCTCTTGTGACAAGATGCTCGCGAATGCGATAGTCGATACCCTTGTAGTGTCCGCAGATGATGATGATATTCTCCTTGAGCGACAGGTCATTGGCGATGCTCTGATTGAAAGTCTCACCGTCAGGAGCTGTGAAGATGATTTCATCATAATGGCGTTGCTTCTTCAATGTGGAGATACAGGTGTCCAGAGGCTGGCATTGAATTACCATTCCAGCCTTTCCACCATAAGGATAATCATCCACGCGCTTCCATTTATCCTGAGTATAATCGCGGAGATTATGGAGATGTATTTCCGCCAAACCTTTCTTTTGAGCTCTTGCAAGGATTGACTCATTGACAAATCCTTCCAGCATTTCCGGCAAAACTGTTATTATATCTATTCGCATTTCTATCAATATTTTAAGTTGCAAAGGTAATGTTTTTTTTTATATTTCACAAATAAAATGCGTAAAATAAGGAATTCAAGCATCTTACCTTGACTTTTCGTAAGCTAATCTTCTGGCGAAAAGACATTCTTTCAAAACGAATAATGTGTTATAATTTGTAAAAAAATGATGATTCTACAATACTTTTTTGTACTTTTGCAAGAATAAATTCGCTTACATATTATGAACGACCAAGATAGAATTCTCTCACTGAGGAAAGAGCTTCATGAGCACAACAGACGTTACTATGTGCTCAACCAACCTATTATTTCTGACCAGCAATTCGACTTCATGATGCACGAATTGCAGGAACTTGAAGCTCGCCATCCAGAACTTGCAGATCCTAATTCCCCAACTCAGCGCGTGGGAAGCGACCTGAACCAGCAATTCAAGCAGGTCGCTCACAAATATCCTATGCTTTCTCTCGCAAATACTTACAATGCGGATGATGTCCGTGAATGGTACAATCAGGTGACGAAAGGACTTGATGGCCAGCCTTTTGAAGTCTGCTGCGAAATGAAGTACGATGGACTTTCCATATCATTGACCTATGAACACGGCAAACTCATCCGTGCTGTCACGCGTGGCGACGGTGTGCAAGGCGACGACGTGACCAATAATGTTCGCACTATCAACAGCATACCGCTCCAACTCAGCGGTGACAACTACATGGACAGTTTTGAAATCCGTGGCGAAATTCTTCTGCCTTGGGACAATTTCCAGCGTCTGAATGCCGAGCGTGAAGATACTGGCGAAATGCCTTTTGCCAATCCTCGCAATGCAGCGAGCGGCACATTGAAGAGCCAAAGCTCCCGAGTCGTGGCAGAAAGAGGACTTGATGCTTACCTTTATTATATAATAGGTGATGACCTGCCTTGCGATGGACATTACGAAAACCTTGAAATGGCACGCCAATGGGGATTCAAGATTTCCAATGGAATGAAGAAGGTGGACAGCCTTCAGGGAATCCTGGACTACATAGAGTATTGGGACACCAAACGAAAGGACTTGCCTGTAGCCACCGATGGAATCGTGCTTAAAGTCAATTCGCTGCGTCAGCAACGCCTTCTTGGCTCTACAGCCAAATCTCCACGATGGGCAATAGCTTACAAATACAAGGCTGAACGTGCCTGCACTCCGCTGCTTGATGTCTCTTATCAGGTAGGTAGAACTGGCGCAATCACTCCTGTTGCCAATATGGAGCCAGTCCAGTTGGCTGGTACCACAGTGCGCAGGGCTACGCTCAACAATGAGGATTTCATCCGTTCATTCGATCTGCACTTAGGTGATTACGTCTATGTGGAGAAAGGTGGAGAGATAATTCCAAAGATTGTAGGCGTAGATACTTCCCGCCGCAAAGCTGACGCGAAGCCCGTCCGATTCATCACACACTGTCCGGAATGCGGTGCCGAACTGGTAAGATACGAGGGAGAAGCGGCTCACTACTGCCCGAATGACTCGCAATGTCCGCCTCAGATCAAAGGCAGAATCGAGCATTTCATCGCAAGAAAAGCCATGAACATCATGACTTTGGGCCCTGAAACCGTGGATGATTACTTCCAGCGTGGTCTTATCCACAATATTGCTGACCTTTATGACCTCACAATCCAGCAGATAGACCCTTCCGGAAACAAGAGAAAATCCGCATGGAACGTGATCAAGGCTATTGAGGACTCCACCAAAGTGCCTTTCGAGCGCGTGGTGTTCGCACTTGGAATCCGATTTGTCGGCGTTACGACGGCGAAGCTGTTGGCTCGTCATTTCCGTGATATTGACTCCCTTATGAATGCTTCCCTCGAACAGTTGCTTGAAGTGGAGGGTGTAGGACTCGTCATTGCCGAGAGCATAATCCGCTATTTCCATGATGAGACGAACCTTTCCATTCTCCAGCGTCTGCGCGACAAGGGATTGCAGATGGGGCTTTCTGAGGAAGTGACAGCAAGCCAGTCCGACCTTCTTAAAGGCAAAAGCGTGGTAATAAGCGGAGTATTCTCGCATCATAGCCGCGATGAATACAAGGCCATCATTGAGCAGCATGGTGGCAAGAATGTAGGAAGTATTTCTTCAAAGACCTCCTTTATCCTTGCAGGAGACAATATGGGACCGTCCAAACTCCAGAAAGCAAAGAGCCTCGGCATTGAAATCATGAATGAGAACCAATTCCTTGAGATGATAGAAGGGGCACCCTCCCAATCTGAATCGGGCAATGAGACACCTGAAAGCGGTTCGTCTGACAGCGCAAATCCTGTTGGTTCGTCTCATGACAAACAGGATAAAGAGACCTCTACCCCATCCTCTCCTGTCCAGCTCAACCTTTTTGACATCTAACACATCCAATATTTTGAATTATGATAGGATTTAGAAATCTAACGCCATCTTTGGCTGCCATCATCATGATGGGTGCCAATGTGAACACGGTGTCTGCCCAATCCAATGATATTGAGCAGAAAGTGAAAACTTATTTCCAGCAGGAACTGAAAGTCAAGGAACGCACTGCCAAGGACAACAAGGAGGCTTTCGTCAATCACTCCATTTGTTCCACTGACATTGAGAAAGAGACCAAGGGGAAAGAAATCGCCTCTTTCCAGAGTATGGTGTGGAAAGCCTGGTGTGAAGCCAACAGGGAACTGCAGGAAGAAAAGCTGATCCCTATGAAAGACCTGAAGGATGGCAACCACGGGAAATGGGACCTTCCTGCCTGTCTGGAGCCTAATGCGGCAATGCCATTTTATTATGGTGTGAAGGGAGAAAGCGAGTCAAAGTTGCCTTTCTTCATCTATCTGCACGGATCAGGTCCTAAAGACCAGGAATGGACCACAGGATTGAAACTGGGCAATCTCTTCCAGGACGCTCCATCTGTCTATTTCATTCCCCAGATTCCTAACGAGGGAGAATATTACCGCTGGTGGCAGTTGGCTAAGCAATTCGCCTGGGAGAAGCTCCTTCGCATCACGCTTTCTGAAGGTCGGATAGATGCCAACAGACTTTATATGTTCGGCATTTCCGAAGGAGGTTACGGCAGTCAGCGTCTGGCTTCGTTCTATGCAGATTACTTTGCCGCTGTCGGACCTATGGCAGGAGGTGAGCCTCTCAAGAACGCTCCTGTGGAAAATTGCGCAAACATAGGTTTCTCTTTCCTCACCGGTGCCGTGGATCAGGGTTTCTACCGTAACATCCTGACTTATTACACCCAGGTGGCTTTCGACTCCATCCAACTGGCACATCCTCTTTCTGCAGACGGAAAGCCTCTCTTCCTGCATCGCATCAATCTGCTTCCGAATATGCAGCACAGCATCGATTACCGTCTTACGCCTCCATGGCTCAAGGCTTTCACGCGCAATCCTTACCCTAAGACAGTCCTTTGGGAGGACTTTGAGATGGACGGACGCCATCGTTCCGGTTTCTATAATCTGCAGGTTCTGGATCGTCCTTCTGAGAATCGCACTTACTATGAGATGAATATCAAGGATAATATCATCACTCTGAGTATCGACAACGTGGAATACACCACCATCCAGAAGGACCCTCAATGGGGAATAGAGATGAAATTCAACAGAACTTACTCAAAAGCCACCGGAGGAAAACTCAGGGTTTATCTCAATGACAAACTGGTGGACATGAACCGTGAAGTGACCGTCATCATCAACGGAAAGCAGGTGTTCAAAGGCAAAGTCAAGGCAAACCTGCGAGACATGATTGACAGCAGTATGGAATTCTACGACCCTTATCGCGTATTCCCTTCTTCTGTTACAGTGGTGTATTAGTTGGATGGTTGTTGGTTATGGGTTGTTGGTTATGGGTTGTGGGTTGTCGGTTGTGGGTTGTCGGTCAGATAGCCGTAACTTGCGTCAACTTCATCCATTCCCTCTGAAGCCCATCCTGCCATTAACGAAATCAAGCCCCTGCGAAGCCGACCTTAAGGTCCGCTCTCAGGGGCTTGATCGTTTAGGGTGGGTTCATGGGAATTGCCACCCTCTATCTGTCAGTCAAGCTTTGATTTGCTTTTGTGGGCAATTACTCACCGAGCATCTTGGTGATTTCTTCTGCCTTCTGTGTCTCGCCGATTGCATTGTAGATCATGCGGAGCTGCTGAGGCCAGTTGGCGATAACCTTGCGGTCTGGGTCAAGTTCCTTAACCTTCTCGAAATAATCCTTTGCTTCTACGAGAGCAGCCTTCACCTTTTCGGCATCCTCAGTCTTGATTCTGCCGTTTACGCTGTATTTTTCGTTGAGGTCGAATCCCTTTGAGCTTGCGCAAACGCCGAGATTGAACCAGACAGCAGTCCACTTAGGGTCGATTTCGATTGCCTTCTTGAATGAAGCGATAGCGCCTTCCCAGTCGCGTGCGTTCATAGCGTTCTCACCCTTGATAGCCCAAGCCATCTTGTTCTGTGGGTTTGCTGCGATTTCATCATCGAGAAGTTTCTTTGCGAGTTCCTTCTCACCGATACGGTCATAGAGGGAAGCCATCTGTGGGAAATACTTCTGTGCGTTGATTTCCTTCAGCTTGTTGATGTACTTGAGAGTATCGTCGTGGGTCTTGCACTGCTTTTCGAGAATAGCAACATAGATTCCTTCTGCGTCAGCGGCAGAGGCTGTGTCAGCCATTGCGATTTCAGCATACTTCTGGGCTGTAGCATAATCTTCCTTCTGTGCATAGAGGAAAGCCACTACGCGGGATACGTTACCGGCATTCTGGTCCTTCTTGCCTGCAACCTCAGAGAAGAGCGAGCTGAAAGCGGAGTTTACGTAACTCTCATAATACTTCAATGCGCCAGCGTTGTCTTCCTTTTCCTGACACTCCTGACCGCCTACGATAAGGAGTACGCGGAGGTTCTGGAGACGGTCAACGTTCTTCTTATGGAACTTAGGAGCCACCTTGCCCTTGTCGTTTGGCTGGTTGTCATAGATGTCTGCCTGGCAAGCATCATTGATGACATTGAGAACACTCTGGAAATTCACAGGGTCCTTCTTGCCGGAAGCGGCATTGATCTGGTATGTGTCGAAAGCAGCAGAAGCATCCTTGTAGGCAAGTTCTGTAAGCATTCCGTAACCTTTAGCCTTCTGCTCAGCAGAGAGACCGGAGAGGGCAGCATTAAGAGTTGCAACAGCTTCGTCGTAAGACTTGCCCTTCAACTGCTTAGTAATGTCCTGTGCGAAAGACGATGTAGCCATGAGAGCTACCATCGCAGTAATGAATAACTTTTTCATAAGCAATAATAAATTGGTGAATTGTAAATATAATTATCTTATTTCTTTATGAGGCAGGCGGGCATGATGGTCAGCCCACCTGTCTCATTCCTGATTTTCATTTATTCCTGCGTTTCAGGAGTCTCGGTGTTGTTGGCAGAAGTGTCTGCATCAGCATTGTTCACGTCTGCGATTCCTTCTCCGTCAACGTTCTCATCCAGAATTTCCTCATCCTCATCGATGTGCATCACCTTGCACACGCTTGCGATGTAGTCGTTCTTCTTCTTCAGGTCGATGAGCTTGACACCCTGGGTACCACGGCTCATCACTCGGCAGCTTGCCACAGAGAAGCGGATGGTAATGCCGCTCTTGTTGATGATCATGAGGTCCTCATCATCCTGCACATTGTTTATGGCAAGGAGCTTGCCGGTCTTGTCAGTGATGTTGAGGGTCTTGACTCCCTTGGTGCCACGGTTAGTCATGCGGTAGTCTTCCACCTTGGTGCGCTTGCCGAATCCCTTTTCGCTGACCACCATGATGGTGTCGTTGTCAGGATCGTTGACCACGATCATGCCTATCACCTCATTGTCCGGCTCTTCATCTGTGCAGAGGTTCATTCCGCGGACACCAGTGCTGACACGTCCCATCGTGCGGATCAGGTTTTCATTGAAGCGGACGGCCTTGCCGTTACGGCTTGCCAGGATGATTTCATCGCTGCCATTGGTGAGAACCACATTCACCACTTCGTCGCCTTCCAGGATATTGATGGCGATAACGCCCTTTGTGCGGACGTGGGAGTAGTCTGCGAGACGGGTCTTCTTGACAGTGCCATTCTTTGTGGCGAACACCACATTATGGCTGCGGAGGAAGTCCGGGTCCACGAACTTGTGGCTCTCGATTTCAAGCACTGCATTGACAGAGTCGCCAGGCTCAAGTTCGAGCATGTTCTGGATAGCGCGTCCCTTTGAGTCTTTCGCTCCTTCAGGAATTTCGTAACACTTGAGCCAATGTACGCGTCCCTTGCGAGTGAAGAAGAGAAGCATATCATGGGCATTGGCCACATAGAGTTGCTCGGTGAAGTCAGCCTCGCGGGTGCGTGAACCCCTGGAGCCTACTCCACCTTTTGACTGGTTCTTGTAGTCAACCAATGGGGTGCGCTTGATGTAGCCGAGATGGCTCATGGTGATGGCCATCGCATCGTTGGCATAGAAGTCTTCCGGATTGAATTCCTCGCTGGTGTATTTTATTTCAGTGCGGCGCTCGTCGCCATACTTTTCCTTCACCTCCAGGAGTTCATCCTTCATCACCTTCTTGCAGAGCTCTGGGTCGTCGAGAATCTGCTGGAGGTAAGCGATGAGCTTCTCCAGTTCCTCGTATTCGGCATGTAGCTCATCGACGCGCAGGCCTGTCAACTGTGACAGACGCATGTCCACGATGGCCTTTGACTGCACCTCGTCGATGCTGAATCTCTCTTCGAGAGCACGCTGTGCCTCTGTAGGGTTCTTGGAAGCACGGATGATTCTCACCACCTCGTCGATATTATCCACAGCGATGATCAAGCCCTCCAGAATGTGTGCGCGGGCTTCCGCCTTTGCCTTGTCAAACTTGGTACGGCGGATTGTCACGTCGTGACGATGCTCCACGAAATACTTGACGCATTCCTTCAAGGTGAGCAGACGTGGACGTCCCTTGACCAGTGCGATGCAGTTTACGGAGAAGGAGCTCTGCAGGTTTGTCATCTTGAACAGCTTGTTCATCACTACATTAGCGTTGGCGTCACGCTTCACATCAACGACGATACGCATACCCTGTCGTCCGGTCTCGTCGTTCACATTGCTGATACCGTCTATCTTGCCTTCCTTCACGAGTTCTGCTATGTACTCGATGAGCTGCTGCTTGTTGACGCCGTAAGGTATCTCGGTAACGACGATTCTGTCATGTGTGTCTTCGCTCTCGATTTCAGCCTTTGCACGTATCACGATACGTCCGCGTCCGGTCTCATAAGCATCCTTCACTCCCTGGATGCCATAGATATAGGCACCGGTAGGGAAATCAGGAGCCTTGATGTACTGCATCAGCCCGTCAGTGTCAATGTCAGGATTGTCTATGTAAGCGCAGCATCCGTCAATGACTTCACCGAGATTGTGGGTAGGGATATTGGTGGCCATACCTACAGCGATACCGTTTCCTCCATTGACGAGGAGGTTAGGAATCTTGGTAGGCATTACGGTAGGTTCCTGCAGAGTGTCGTCGAAGTTGTTTGCCATATCGACAGTATTCTTCTCCAGGTCATCCATGATGTGCTCACCCATTTTTGAGAGTCGGCACTCCGTGTAACGCATTGCAGCTGCAGAGTCACCGTCGATGCTGCCGAAGTTACCCTGTCCGTCCACGAGAGTGTAGCGCATGTTCCAATCCTGTGCAAGGCGCACGAGTGCTCCATATACGGAAGAGTCACCGTGTGGGTGGTACTTACCGAGCACCTCACCTACCACGCGGGCACATTTCTTATAAGGATTGTTACTTGTGTTGCCGATGCCGAGCATGCCATAGAGTATTCGTCTGTGCACAGGCTTGAAGCCGTCTCGCACATCAGGAAGCGCACGGGCAACGATTACCGACATGGAATAGTCGATATAGGAGGACTGCATTTCCTCTTCGATATTGACCTTCATGATTCTGTCGCGGTCAATAGTCTGTGTTTCATCCATTCTTTAAGCGTAATTATTTTGTTATTGTTTTTTTTTACCTTATTTCGCGTTTTTGGCGGTTTTTAGAGCTTTTGAGCCGTTTTCCGCAAATTATCGCTATGCAAAATTAGTGTTTTTTTTTAACACCGCAAAGGCTTGGAACGCTTTTTATGCGCTTTTTATGCGTTTTTTGTCATTTTCGCTGTTTGTCACTTGCTTTTTTGCTTTTTGCAAGGGTCGGTTTTGCGGTTGAGTTGTCTGGTTGCTTGGTTGTTTGGTTGTAATGATCATCAGCAATATAGTCAATCAACAAAATCACAAGACAACAAAACAACAAGACAGCAAATCCGTCTGAAAGACAGTACCAAACTCACGGAAACATCAATGGATAAAAATATCATTATCTATTTTTCCTTTATTTTTATCCATTGATTTTTTATTCCATCAAGGGGCAACAAAAGCAGCAGACGGGAAAACGCCCTCCGAGCCGTTAAATTCGTTTGAGCGAGTTATTCATCGCCAAATGATGCGAACGTCGCCAGAATCGGCTGTAAATGCAGAAAAATCGCATCATGTCGGCTATGATGGGAACGGCGGTCGGCAAAATGTGGCTGGCAAGCAAGAAAAGAACCGAATGGCTATACTTCCACCTCTGCTTGTTCGATGTCGTGATTCTAAGTGCCAAGGTGATTCTAAGCCAACATCGCAACAAATCATGAAACCCGATTATTTGTTTAATGTGTATGAAAGGAAATCAGCAGGACATCATCATCGGCAAAGCGACAGAAAGGATTTCAACGGCTGCAGCCGATTTCAAGGAACAGAAGAAGGGATTCTGAAATTTACAACACCCGATTTCGGGAAGGCGGGATTTTGAGTTGTTTGTTTTCATACTTGATATTTTGAAATTTTGAGGCGCACCCGACAAACCCTGTGGGGGGCTGTGCAGATGCTAACCCAAAAACATGTTGCCAAACGATACATAATTT
>CAKQPF010000011.1 GCA_934256705.1 uncultured Prevotella sp. | reverse complement strand
GCCGGCATCCCTCTCTTGGAACTGAAGGTCTCCTCAAACTTAGATACATAAATGTACTAAAATTTGAGAAGAGCCAACATTTTACTTCAAAAGTAATTCCACCCTTCAACCTCGGATGGGTTATATTACTAACTGAAGTTTCCCACTCTTGATAATCAATCGGTTATAATTCAACTATCGCATATAAACATCTCTAATCCAGAGCGTTGCATCATTGGGTTAATATACTTTAATGCTTTGGAATAGGATTCATAACCTATTGATGCTCAATATCAGTCTTGTGTGAAATAACTACGCATTTTGTCTAATCGAAATTAACATTTTTACAATTTGCTGACAGTCAGGCATTTAAGTATGTTTGTAAATATGGGAAACTTTAGTTAATAAAAATGAATGTATATGTATCTATTCAGCGGTAGTCAAGGTGTATAAAGTTAGAATCGAGTATCGTAATGCCATAATCTCTGTCCTATTTGCCAAGGGATGATAATGTAAAAACTGTAATATTTCTATATCTATTGTCATATTCTTTATTTATTAATCGGCTCTAATTTACTCATTTTTTGCCAATAATCGGGCTTGTTTGAGCCGATTTTGTGTATATTTAACGGGATTTTGGTCCGATTCGATAAAAACATCTTGGAGAACAGACGAAACGGAAAAGATAAAGCCAAACTAATAAACCCAAATCGGTCATTAGACCACAAAGTTCAAAACTTTTTGTTTTGGTGTTGTTTCCTAATGACCGATTTGGGTTTAATGATTTTGTTGAATGTATTAACATGACAAACAACTAAACAGCTCACCAGCGGATCAGTCGTCTGCGATTCTCTTTATATCCTCAAGGGAGATGTTTCCAGAGATGTTCACCACGGTGATTTCATCCTTTTCCACCTCCAGAAGGACAAACTCGTTCTTGCCCTTGCCGAGCTGCTTGCCATAGATAATTGTCAGCTCGTCACCGTCACGCACGGTCATGAGATTATTGTAACCGCCCTTGGAGAGAATTTCCATGGCTGTAGCCTTTATCTCCTTGATGAGGGAAGGACGCTCGCAGGTGAGCACTTGCACATGGTCGAGCTTGCTGGCCATCGCGCTGATGTCCATGTCGCCTGCTTCCAATTTCGGCACCAGTCCGAGAAGGGACTTTGAGATATATACTGTGGAGACGCCTTTCACATTCTCATATTTCTTGAAAAGGGCGCTCTGCGCTGACATGACCGTGCATGAGAGGAGCGCAACGAATAGGATTGCTAAAAACTTTTTCATGTTGTAATGTGTTTTTTGTGATTTTGTTGTATTGTGGTTTGTCTCGAAGATAACGCCTTGCTTTCACTGCTTATGAGCTTTTTTGAACACTGATGAAACGGATTGAACGGATGTCTGGTACTGTCTTCCAGACAGCCATTTCCCTTGTTTTGTAATCCCGAGACTTCGTCCCGGGTTACTCTCGCTTCGCTCGGTACTGTCTTCCAGACAGATCTTGCTTATTCGGTCGATTCGTTGGATTCGTGTTCCCTTTCACCGCTTAGTGTTTTTTCTGAACACGAATAACTTGAACCCGCTTCGCTCAGTCTCTCCACGATGGAGCATCCGACTTCTTTTCCAGTTTGCCAAGTCCCTTGTTGAGGGCAATGGAAAATTTGGTGAGGGCTCGCTGGGTCTCAGCCGCTGCATCACGTGGATCGGAATAGGTATCCTCCATTGTCATTTCCTGACGGTCCTGACGCTCGGAGATGAACACGCCCAATGAGAGAATCACCAGTATCGAAGCGGCTATACCGCCCATCCAGCGAAGGTCGAAGCGGCGCGTGGCGCGTGAAGATGATTTTTCCACCCTGTTCCAGGCATCTATCTGGCGCGAGAGTCTCTGCTCCCTGGCCTGAGCTTCTGCCGCATCGGTCTCGGGAAACCGGCTTGTCTGAACTGCCACAAGGAAGAACTCACGGTCTGCCTTCAGCGAGGCATCGACGTCATCCCCCATGAAATAGTCCTTCAGCCTGCGTTCTTCCGCTGTAGTGGCAACGCCTTCAAAGTACTTGTCCACCAAGGTTTTGATTTCATTTACGTCCATCTTTATCTTTGTCTTTATTGATTATACGATTGAATTGCTGTCTCACCGTGGTCCTCGCCCGACACAGTTGGGTGCGGATATTCACCAGCGACATTCCTGTCAGCTCGCTTATCTGGCTGGAATCGAGTCCTTCCACATCTCTCATTGTCATCAGCTGGCGCTGCCTGTCTGGCAACTTTGATATGAGATGCCTCAGTATGTCGGCCATGTCAGCATTGGCTATCTGGCTATCAACATCGACATCCGAGGTCAGGACAAAGTCCTCCGACGGCTTGTCTATCTCCCTGGCATGATGTTCGCGCATACGGTCATAGAAGATATGCCTCATCACCGTAAGGGAATAAGCGGCGGGATTGAGTGGCTGTGGCAGGTCTTCACGCCGAAGCCAGAGGCGCAGGTAGGTGTCCTGCACGAGGTCTTCCGCAGACTGCACTGTGGCTGTCAGCCTCAAGGCTGTACGGTAGAGCAGGTCACTGTGTGGGAGAAACAGTGCCTTAAACTGTGACGCATCCATTGTCTTTAACGTTTGGAGTGGTGGAATATGTCAGTTTCATTGACTTCTTTTCCTTGGAATGTTTTTTTCTCTGCTTGGTCTGCATATCGACAAGCGACTGTATTTCATCCTTTTTCACTTTGCAGTTGAGCCATACCAAAGCGCAGTCATTGCTGTCGGAACAGATGATGACGAGCTCTCTGATCACGTCGCCTTTGGTTTTCATCATTATCTTTACGGTCTCGCCATCGTCACGGCTTGTGACAAGCGGTTCGTAATCGTTCATTTCGAGTTTCTGCACATCGGTGGAAAACCTGCGTTTCACATCTGCGCTACATTCCTCAAGGTCGAGCGTCCGGATGCTCTTTATCTTTCGGACCAACCTGCATTCTTCATCGGATCGGGCTTCGTGTCCCATCGCAGTCCGTGCCATCTTCATCAATAGCGGCGTGAAGTGGAAGTATTCCGCATTCTTCTGATAGCGGTAGTCCTCTATAAGCCTTCCCAATGACTTTGCCGAAACCATCTGCATGGCGGTTGCCAGGATGAGAAGGAGGGTCATTATTCTTTTCATTGTCTTGATTTGTTTTGGGTTGTTGATATTCCGTTTCTAAGCGCTTACATCTATATTAACGGAAAAAGGGGACTTAGCGTTACAGATTTTTTCGAGTTTTTTGAAAAGCTCCCCTCCTGTCCCCCTTGGGAGAAGATAGGTTAGGCACTGACTGCTTGAGGTCTTGTGATTAACAAACCTACCAACAGACCTTGACCGTTTGGTGGCTTATAATAATAAAACATCAATAGATATTGTCTTTATCTATTGATGTTTTATCCAAAGACGACCAAACGACTACTCCGCCGGTTGCTTTCCGAAGGCATTATATGAGATGTTCTCCACCTTATATTTATCCTTTGGCTGCGGATGCTCTGCCGGATAACCTATAACTATCATGCTGAGAGGGATGATATTGTCGGGTAATGAGAGGATGCGGGCAATGGACTCGCAACGCTCCTCCACAGGATATGCGCCTGTCCATACAGCTCCAAGACCCAAAGCATGGGCTGCAAGGAGAAGGTTTTCCGTGGCAGCGGAGGCATCCTGTATCCAGAAGTCACGTCCACCGCCCTCTATCGCCTTGTCCATATCGCCGCATACCACTATCGCCAGCGGCGCTGTCTGGAGCATCTTCGCACGGGGATTGGCAGCGGAAAGGGAGTCGATGACGCTGCGCTGATCCACCACGACGAAGTGCCAAGGCTGCTTGTTCATCGCCGTAGGAGCCGCCATTGCAGCTCGGAGCATTTCTTCCACCTTCTCTTTCTCCACCGGACGGGCTTCATAGGCGCGGATGCTGGTGCGAGTTGCGATGGTTTCGAGCACCGCTTTCTCTGGACTTTCTGTCTTTTCCACAGGTTTCGTGCCCGTAGCAAGGCGCACACCGAGCACCAATGCCACTATCGCGAGCACCACATTGAGGATGAGGGATTTGTTTTGCATAATAGTATTACATTTTGATTAGACTTCCAGTTGGACACACAAAGCGGCAATAAGGGCGCGGAACCCATACCGACAGGATGAGAAAAAACACTGCCAACGCTATCACCCAGATGGATGCAGAGGAATAGATGAACGCTGTGAAGAGTTCATAGTCCATCCATGCTGTCCATGTGCCGGTCATCATCAACGCTGTCAGCACAGCCCAAAGCAACTGACGGAATGTAATCAATGCTTTGACCACATGGTGCGGAAGAACTGGTTTACGCTTTGTCAGTTTGCCAGCAAGGTCTTGCGCTGAACCAAAAGGACAGAGATGGGCGCAGTAATGTGCTGGTTTGCCAAACAATGGATAGAGCAATGCCACAACGACCACGAGCAAGGAAGCAGCAAGTGTGCCGATAACGCCCACGCTAATGCCTCCTGAGAAGAGGCGAAGGAGAAGTGTGAAGGACACAAACGTTCCGGTCCATAAGCCGAGAACCACCACATTGAGCACCTGTTGCACGGTATGCCAACGGCGATTGTGACTGTATAACGGAACGATTGCACCGAGCAACACGACTACTACCGACGCTATACAGCCCACGGTCCAGCCGGATGAAGACAGGAAACCTTCGCTTTCAGCCTCTGATTGCATCGCTTTCATCGTCTGCTGATGCTGCATGGCGAATGCAAGTCCACGCTCTACATTCGTGATGACAGCCTTCGAAGAGAACGTAGCACCGGATACGGCATCGACTTCTGTCCTCATCGCCTCGTCGATGGTCTTGCCTTGCCATTGCGAAAGGATTGGTATCACACGGGCAAAGAAGCCTGGGGATTCAGCATTTGCTTGCGGAACGATGCTGTCCACCACGCCATTTCGGCTGAGATATATGTTCAATGGCACTGGTCCACCATAGCCGTGTACGTCTCTTGCTATCGGTTTGGTGGAGATGATGATGCTTCCATCGGGCTGGATGGAGAGGGTGTCAATGTCTGTTTCCGTCGCTTGCTGTGGGCTTCCAGCGGCGGAAAGGTCGATGCCGAACATCTTTCCGTCGCGCAATGTCGCCGCTGTGGCGAGGACGCAGAGCGTTGCTATCAGCGTCAACAGACGGGCTGTGAATGGGGATTTCTGCATTGTTTTCTTGTTTGGTTTTAAAAAATCCGCCGGTAACGCGGCGGACACAGTGGCGGACTGCCGGGAATATCAGCTGGTAACGCGGCTGAGCTTAAATGAAGAATGATGAATGAAGAATGAAGAATGCGGATTACGTTCTTCGGCTTGAGTTTTCCCGTCGGGATTCCTCAAGGGAACAAGACTAACTCAGATTCTTCATTCTACATTCTACATTCTTCATTCTATAACCAATGCCTTCACTTTATCCATGAGCCATGCGTTCTGTTCAGGGATGGTCATGTTGCTGTTGTCCAGCAGAAGAGCATCGGGAGCCTGACGAAGCGGTGACACTTCACGATGGGAATCGATGTAATCACGCTCTTCCACGTTCTTCAGTATCTCGTCAAAGTCGGCTGGCATACCCTTTTCCTTCAGTTCATCATAGCGGCGCTGCGCCCTTACCTTTGACGAAGCGGTGACAAATATCTTGAGTTCTGCATCAGGGAAGACGGTGGTACCGATGTCTCTGCCATCCATTACGATGCCTTTCTCGGCACCCATGCGGCGCTGCTGGTCCACCATTGCTTCGCGGACAAACGGTATTGCCGCCACTTTACTGACGTGATTGCTCACCTCTATGCTGCGGATTACTTTCTCCACGCACTCTCCATTGAGGTATGCGTCTGGACGACCGGTCTCTTCATTAAATCTGAAACTTACTTCTATCTCTGGCATACACTTGCGCAGAGCGTCTGTATCTACTTCGCCATCGGCAAGGAAGAGATTATGACGCATAGCAAAGAGCGTTACCGTGCGGTACATTGCTCCTGTATCTACATAGACATAACCTAACTGGCGTGCTAATTCCTTTGCCATTGTGCTCTTTCCGCATGATGAATGGCCATCGATTGCTATTGTTATTTTCTTCATTTTGTTGTTGCTTTTATTGTATATGTATATCCGCCGGTAACGCGAAATCATACTTAGGGAATAGGAAATAGGGAATGGGGAATAGGAGAATAGTATTACTACTTGCGGTTCTTTCCTTGTAGTGCATCTCAAGAGAAAAGGGTAATCTCCTATTACCTATTACTTATTACCTATTACCTGTTTTTCTATTCCTTATTATCGTAAGGTGTCAGGGCGGTAGCTACCTTCTCCATTAGCCATTTAGGCGTGCTTGTTGCGCCGCAGATACCTACGCTTTCAGCGCCGGAAAGCCATGCAGGATTGATTTCTTCCGGTCCCTCAATGAGATAGGTATGCGGATTCTTGGCTTTACAGGCATTGAAAAGCACCTTGCCATTACTGCTCTTCCTGCCAGAGACAAAGAGGATAATGTCATGCTTTGTGGCAAAACTGCAGATGTTAGGCATACGGTTTGCCACCTGTCGGCAGATGGTGTCAAAGCTCTTGAACGTGGCTTCGGGAGAGATATGTGCCTGGATATAGTCGATGATGGCATGAAATTCATCGAGCGACTTCGTGGTCTGCGAATAGAGATAGATGTCGTGCGAGAAGTCGAGACGGCTCACTTCGTCAGCATGTTCGATGACTATAGCCTTCTGATCTGTCTGCCCTACGAGCCCGAGCACTTCGGCATGACCGTTTTTTCCGAAGATAACGATCTGCGCTTCCGGGTTTGCGTCATACTGTCTCTTTATCCTTCGCTGCAGTTGAAGCACCACAGGGCAAGTGGCATCAATGATTTCAATGCCATTTGCCTGTGCTTCCTGATAGGTAGAAGGTGGCTCTCCGTGCGCCCGGAGCAATACTTTCTTGTCATGGAGCGTGGCAAACTCATCATGATTGATGGTCTTTAGCCCCATGTTATGAAGGCGTTCACACTCCATTCCGTTGTGCACTATGTCGCCGAGGCAATACAGTTCGGAGCCTGTAGCCAGTTCCTCTTCCGCCTTCTTTATCGCCGTAGTGACTCCAAAGCAGAATCCTGACCCTTCATCTATTTCTATTTTCATTTAGTCTGTCTAAAATAATTCTCCGTGAAAGGAAATCTATCTTCTGTTTATATTATTGAAATAATCTTCCAAAAGGGCGTGCGCCGCCATGAAACTGGTCTTTTCTCCGTTCTGGATACTGTTCTCAGTTTCTTCCAGTAGCGATGCTATGCGAGGATTGTTGTAGAAATTGCTGCGCAGTTGGGCATCGATAGTCTCGTACATCCAGTACTTGTTCTGCTCCTGACGACGCAGATAGAAGTAGTTGTTGTCCTTTACAAAGTCGATATACTCGAAGATCATGTCCCACACTTCCTTCACTCCGTAGCCGTAAAAGCCTGAATAGCAGAGCACTTTAGGCATCCATCCGCTCTCTGCAGCCGGGAAGAAATGGAGCGCATTTCGGAAGTTTGTCGCCGCCATGTGGCAGCGATCGACATTGTCTCCATCGCATTTGTTGACCACTATGCCGTCAGCTATCTCCATGATGCCACGCTTTATGCCCTGCAATTCGTCGCCAGTTCCAGCCACTTGTATTAGCAGGAAGAAATCGACCATAGAGTGACAAGCGGTCTCGCTCTGTCCTACACCGACCGTTTCGATGAATATCTTGTCGTAACCAGCTGCTTCACAGAGGATAACAGTCTCGCGTGTCTTGCGTGCAACGCCACCAAGAGAGCCGGCAGATGGTGAAGGACGGATGAAGGCTTCAGGGCGAACAGACAGTTTCTCCATACGGGTCTTGTCGCCAAGAATACTTCCCTTGCTCCTTTCAGATGAAGGGTCGATGGCAAGAACGGCAAGTTTTCCACCGTAAGTGTCGAGCACATGAGTGCCGAAAAGGTCGATGGAAGTACTCTTTCCCGCTCCGGGCACGCCGCTTATGCCTATTCGGACGGACTTGCCACTGTAGGGAAGGCACTTCTCTATGACCTCCTGAGCCTTCTGCTGATGCTCAGGATTGACGCTTTCCACGAGGGTAACAGCCTTGGAAAGGATAGTAACGTCACCTCGAAGGATGCCATCTACCATCTCATCGACTGTGTATTCACGCTTATGATAGCGACCTCGCTTGAGGTAAGGATTGATTATTGAAGGTTGTGCGACACCGCTGTTGACGGTCAGTCCCGCAAACTCTGAGCTGTTTTCAGGATGTTCCATTATTTCTTAATTTCTATTATTACTTTTTGTTTTGTAGGATCATTAGTTATCATAAGGATACGAGGACGCGTGCGGACCTTCTTCAGAACGTCGGCATGTCCCGTGATTTTCATCTTGGTGGATTCGCCCGGACGCAGCTGGCGCTTTGCAAGCATCACGTCAATGCCACGGGTGAAGAGCTGCAAAGCGCTGATATCAAGCACTGATTTGCCCTTGTTGCTCACTGTTATTGTGCGTTTCAGTTTGTCTTTCTTGCCGAAATTGGTCATATCCACCTCGTCGGCAGAGAGCATGAGCATTGGTGGTGCCTGCATAACGGGCGCATCGTCGGCAGGACGCTCAGGCAGAAGGACGGCGGAAACCTCGATTTCCTTGTCCTCGGACACCTGTTCGCCTACGTTCTTGGCAAGATATATGTTCGCCTGATTAAGTCCGAGAAGGCGTAAATGCTTGGAATTCATGGTGAGACGGAGCACGCCAGACTGCTTCGGACCGAGGGTTTTAGGCATCATCTCAGCACGAAGGAAAGTTGGAAGGTGCATCACGAGAGGTGAAACATTCTGCCCTGTAGGGTTGAGAATGTGGATATCCTGCGTGACGACGTCGCCTTTGTTGACATCATCAAACTCTATCGCGTCAATATCCGTGAGCAATCCGCCGATTTTATAAGGATAATCGCCGGAGTAATTCTTCACTTCCGTCACCACATGACAGCGGAACACGAGTTCGAGAGGATTCTTTTCTTCTTCATTATATACGCAGACGGTGCGTGCAAAGTGTCCCAATATCTGCGAATTGTATGTGGTCTTGACCACGAACTGCTGTCCAGGCTCGATGCTTTGCTTAGGAAATTCCACCATAGTAGAGCCACTGCCGGCATCCACTTCGGTCACTTTGAGGGGCTTGCTGCTGGTATTCTTGACCGTGAAAGAGGCAGTAGCCGGCACTTTCCATTTGACTTGTCCGAGATCCACCTCAGCATTCTTCGCCTGGAAGCTTTGTGCCAATGCCATCAGAGGGGCGAAAGCCAGGGATAATATAGTGAGTTTTTTGTTCATATTCTTTTGGGAGGTTGTTGGTTTTTGGTTGATGGTTTTCGGTTGATATCCGCCGGTAACGCGGCGGACACAGTGGCGGACTGCCGGAAATACGCTCTTGAGGGGCGGTGATACTGTGGCTGTTTCTGGAGGGAAACGCCAATATAGCATGGGCACACGCCGCATTCCTTATTGTGAGAACGACTTATTTTCGAGACGAAACGGTCATACCGCCGGTGCGTCCAGCAAATTCAGGAGCATAAGCACATTGCACTGTGGCTGTGCCGGAAGTGAAGTCACCGGCTCGGGAGACGTAATACTCCGTCGTGATGACGTGCTTTCCCTTTGTCAAAGCATGGAAATGATACTGTGACTGCGAGTCTTTCATCACCTGATAGCATCCATTTCCGTATCCGGAGAGCTGGTTTACCGGCTCAAGACAAGCGGGACGACGGTCTGTTACGGTGACGAAGTCATAGTCGCGGTCAGCATTTATGGTGATGGTGACTGTGACCTTGTCGCCCACTTTCAGCGCTTTCGACGAGAGTTCACGGCGGATGGAGATGCCAGTAGCCGCATCTTTAGCGTCCGAAGCCGGCACTACATACTGCAGATACACATTCGCCCACGATTCGCCATCGCTCTTCTTGTCAATCTTCAGCTTAGGAGCCACGGCAGAAGAGAGTGGAGAAAAGGCGGAATATCCATCCAATCCTGTGGAAACCTTCTCATATCCGAGGGCTGAAGCATAGGTGTCAGGCTTCAATGGCGTAGTTCCGAGCGACACATCAGCCTGCATTCCGTGGCGCAGAGCGAAGTCCGGACCGAGGAAAGCATAGATAGCATTGATGGCATTGACAGGAGTGTCCCACGCCTGAGTGCGCTTACTCTGCAGCAACCAGCGCTGCATCTCGGAGATGGTCTGGCGCTGTTCAGGTCTCAAAGCCTTGATAGCTTCGATTACGGAGGTCTGAGTAGGGATGCGATAGTCAGCCCATGAATATGCGGCACGATAGGAATCGAAGTATCTTCCCATATCTTCCTTATACACAGTGTGCTCTATGATGCTCTGGAGATATTCATCAGCCGCCTTCTTATTACCGAAACGAGAGAGGATTATCGCCGCTCCTGCCTTCGAGCGCATATCGAGATAGCGTGTATTCTTGACGAGATAATCCATCATGAAATCGACATCCGCCTTGACGGAGGCACTCATCCTGCCGTCATAGAGGGCGCGGCAATAGAGGTAATCGAGGTCGAAGGTGGAGAGCCAAGGCTCGTTCTTCTTCCTTTTTACCTCCTTCATGCGCTTCACATCCTTCGCTATTTCCTTTTCGAGATAGCGGAAAGCCTTAGTGATAATGCCGTCATAAGCATTGCTTTCACCCACCATAGCCTGAAGACGGAGCAGCGTCTGCGTCACAGCAACGGTCATATAGCGGCTTGACTCCATACCTTTCCACCAGGAGAAACCACCGTCAGCGAGCTGCAAAGCCTTGAGATGCTGCAAAGCAAAAGCCTGACGAGAGGCAAGAAGCGAAGAATCAAAGAGGCGATAGAGCATCTTTCGCTGCGCCGTCTCGCTGTCTGCATTCACCACCCACGGCGTTTCCGCGAGTATGGTATGGCGCAATTCCTCATTTTTGTCGAGTGGCGACTCAAGGGAAGAATAGTCCTGAGTCCATTCTCTCACCGCTTTCGCAATATCAGGATTTGACTTTGCTATATGCGAAGCAAGCGTATTGGCATAATATGAAGCCACAAGCGAGATGGCATTATCATCAGAAGCGTCTGCTATCTGAGGCAGAGACTGAATGAGAAGCCACTCAGGAGCGTCGGTATATTCCACTGAAAGGCGTGCTTTCTCTGCGTTAAGAGGGAGCATTGACTTGATGTCCACCTCCTTTTCGCCAGGAGACTGGAGCACGAAAGTGCGGGTATCGAGCATCAATTCCTTAGCCGAAAGGACAGGAAGATAATGCTGTTCGCCGTCAGAGAAGGTGCCAGCATCGGCAATACACTTTGCCACGAGCATCTTTCCTTCAAGTCCTTTGGAGTCTATGTCAAAGTTGACGGCAGATGATTCGCCAGGCTTCACTTCCACCTTATTATTATATATAGCGACAGACTCGCCAGTCTCAGCGTCGAGAAGCGTAAGTCTTACCTTAACATCGAGCACTTTCTCTGTGAGATTAGCGATGGAAGCAGGTACCGAACACTTATCACCCTCACGGAGGAAGCGAGGCATTCGTGGCTGAATCATCAGTTGCTTCTGAGCCACCACCTCATCTTTCATCATGCCAAAGCGCATATTCTTATCGTTGGCAAAGGCGAGGAAGCGCCATGTGGTCACGCTTTCAGGCAATGTAAAACTGAGCGTTGCCACGCCATCAGCATCCGTTCTGACGTCAGAAAGGAAGAAAGCTGTCTCTCCCAGTTTTTCTCTGAGAGGCACATCCTTACCTATTTGTTCTTCTACTGTTCCTGCTGCATCTTCTAATTCTGCCCCAGAATGACGTTCAATCATAGGAGCCGCCATTTCTTTCTTAGCCATCAGCACCATTCCCATATTGTTGACACCGACAGATTGCTTTGCTGAAGAACGCATCAAAGGTCTGCTTACCTCCTCTATACAGGAGAAATAGCCAAACGAAAGGTATGTTCTGTCAAACTCATCGAAAGCAAGAGAGGTGTAATCCCTGTGCTTATAGGCGGCATAGCCATGGAAATTATCAGGGAAAGACCTTGCTGTCTGCCATGATTGTGATGCTACATAGATGTGACGAGGGTCGGAGAAATGCCATGAGAACGGCGTTATTGCCTCCAGAGACTTGTCATAAAGCGTAGCCATCACGTTGGCATTAGCAGGTTTTCCCTCAGAGTCTGTCACGCTGAGAGTCCACGTTTCACTCTGTCCTGGTTGGAGACGATTGCGGAAAGTCGCCCATTTCAGGCTTAGTGACTTATCAGCAAGTGGCTTAGTGATAGTGGCAGAATGCTCATAGAGCACACCATCTCTCACCCAAGCGAGGGAAAGACAGACACCGTCTCCATACTCTTCCTTATACTCAAACTGACGTGTCACGAGCGAAGAGTCAATCTTCACGGCACCAGACTCCAGGACTTTATCACCAGAGAAGAGTGCGTAATAGGCGTAAGAGTCACGCTTTGAGGAGCCAAACTGCACATATACAGGCTTTCCTTTCTCCGAAGAGAACCTGTTAGATGAGAGATAATACCAGTCGGGAGTGCTGATTACCGGGCGCTTATCGTCCATGCTGAAGATGACAAACGACTGCTTTATGGTGTCCTTCTCACAGATAGCGAGCAAGGAATGCACGCCTGAAGCGAGGTTGCGAGGCAGAGTAAATGCCTTGCCTACCTCAACGTCACTGATTTTCCTGCCGTCAACAGCGACGGAGACGATTCCTTCTATCTCCGTTCCAGCCTGATTACGGCGAGTGAAAGTGACGGTATTGACAGAATCACGAAGCATCATCTCCTTGATATTGGAGGTGAGGATGGACTCACGATTGCTGATAGGCAAGGACAATGAGGCTGAATGTGACTCGCCGGCAATGTCTGTCACGGTGGCTTCTGCCACGATGTCATAAAATCTTGGCGGACAAATCCACCAGTGACCTGTCTGCTTAGCCTCGTCAGAAGCATTGTCTTCTGGCATCAGCATCGGCATTCTTATCTCGAAATTGCCCTGCATATCCGTAGTCACAGTGTCGGAGAGAAGCGGCTTATTACCTTCTCCCGTCATTCTCCACCACCATGATTGCTGTCTCTTTACATTATATACCACCCTCGCATTGCCCAGAGGCGCACCGCTATATGCCTTTGCCGTGCCTTTGACAGTGATGGTATCACCCTGACGGTAATTGACTTTCGGACGCGGGATGCTCACCTCAAACGTAGGGCGGACATACTCTTCCACGCGGAAACTCTCCGATCCGCTTGCCGTGCGGATGTGGAAAAGTCCGCTGAGAGACTTCTCCAGAAGGGTAAATTCGGTGGCAGCTACGCCGTATTCATTAGTCATCACGGTGACTTCACCGATGTTATTGTAATTAGCATCGTAGAGACTCACTTTGACATTCTCACCTGCCTCGACAGCAGTCTCAACGCCTTTTGTCACATCATAGGCAAGCAAAGAGACGTGCACAGTCTGTCCTGGGCGATAGATACCGCGGTCGGTGAAGATAGTATGACGGATAACGCTACCATTATTACGGTAAATGCTATTGAAATTATTATATATAGAAGCACTTAGAAGTGCCTTATCATCGTCCTTCGTGGCTGAAACATAGCAATTAAAACTGCCTTTTCCCAGCACGCACTCGCCCTTGGAGTCGGTAGTATAGACGGTTTCCTTGTCGTTTTTGGAAGTCTTTACGTATAGCTTTGCGGCAGGAACCGGTTTTCCTGTCGTAGCATTGACCACCACATAGCGCATCTCCTTGGCAGAGAGAGGGAGGCTGATGACCTTCAAATCCGTGACAAAAAGTAGGAAATCCGTATAATTATACTTCTTTCCGTCGCAAGTCATGGAGACATAATACGTGCCAAGTGGCAGGCTGCCGAGGCAGACAGAGTCCTTGAACACCTCATATTCCTGATGCTTTCCAAAGTCTTTCTCCACCTTGCGTGCCTGCGAATTGACGAGGTAAGACTTGATGGAAGCATACTTCCTGGTGCGGGAAACCGTCTCAAGTACGCTCTTCGGACAGTTTCTGACAGGAGTAATGGCAAACTGAGCCTTGGAGATATTCCTCACCTTAAAGAGGTCAACCATCACATTCTGTGCAGGACTGAAGGTCTCTGCCGGCAATGTGAATCGCACTTCAGGTACTGTGAGGAAATTCCTCTCATTGTGAAGATAGTCTATTTCCTGCCATTTAGCCCATTTAGATAAAGCTTCGTCAATCCATTTCACCTTTTCTTCGGCAGAGAAATCAGCGGAAACCATCAAGTCATACTTCTTTATTGCGAGAGCGCCACACTCCTGCAAGTCGGCAAAAAGGGCGATAAGAGAGTCTGCACGAGCCACAAGATCCTTGTCGCTACGATAACCATCGATGGAATTACCGAGCATTCTTGCAGAGGCAATGCAGGCTGCCTTGCGGTTGCCAGACTGTAGATAATAGTCGATGAGTGGCTCGTAATCATCTAAAGTGGAAGCAATCAGACTGATAAGGTCGTGATTGAAGTATCTGCTTCCTTCGCGCTGCAACACTAAAGGCGTGAAATCCTTGACGGCATCATTGCGAGTCAGTTGTGCGGCTACAGTCTTGTCGGCAAGCAATTCCGCAACAAGACTCTTGCCTTCGTTTTTCTTTCCGAAGCCACGGTAGGCGTTGTAGAGTCCCAGACTGTCAATTTTCAGTCCGTTACTATTCTCCATCTCACGCATTGCAACATAGAACATGAGAGAAGCTATGCGGTCACTCTTGCGCAGTTGGGTGGCTTTCGTCTGTATTCTTGCTATGGTATTACTTACCGAATCGGCAGAGATCTGCTGCTGATAAATAATCTGCGAGAATAGGGAGGCAATGAGATGACCATACTGTTTCTCTTTGACAGCCTTGCTTTCTACCTGCCTAAGAGCTACGAGAGTAGTCTTAGGGCGGTCCTGTTTGCTTGCTTTATCGACTTGTGCCCACAGTGACGAGAAAGTCTGTGCCGGCAATTCTATCGCCAGCAATAGGCTTATTGCAATTATAGAAAGTAATCTCTTCATATCATGTCCTCCTTATTTTCGTGGTGTTTGGTTGCTTTAAGATTGGCGTTGGTTGTGGGCGGATGGTAACCAACGGTAAAAGCCGTTGGCACAGTGGCGGACTGTTGAGATTCTTTTCATAAAACCTACAACCGATAACCATAAACCGACAAGCAACAACCGATAACCAACAACCAACAACCGCCAATCCTTACTTCGTTCCTACTATCTGCGTTGGAGCCTGCTCCTTGTTTCTGCGATTGACTACAGTCACAACGCTTTGAGCAAGAGCGATGAAAGCCTGTCCTGTAGGTGAGGCTACATCGAGAGCTGCCGGTGTACCAGAATCGCCATTCTCACAGATTCCCTGCACCAATGGTATCTGAGCAAGAAGAGGCACATTCATCTCCTTAGCGAGATTCTTGCATCCTTCCTTTCCGAAGATGTAGTAACGATTCTCTGGCAGTTCAGCAGGAGTAAACCAAGCCATATTCTCCACGAGTCCGAGGATAGGCACATTGACCTTGTCATTGGTGTACATATCTATACCCTTGCGTGCATCTGCCAGTGCCACCTGCTGCGGAGTGCTGACGATAATGGCTCCTGTGATAGCGAGAGTCTGAAGCAATGAGAGATGAATATCGCTGGTGCCAGGAGGTGTATCGAGGATGAAAAAGTCGAGATCGCCCCAGTCTGCATCAGCGATGAGCTGCTTGAGAGCAGAGCAGGCCATGCCGCCACGCCAGAGAGTAGCCGTGTCCTTGTTGACGAAGAAACCGATGCTGAGTAACTTCACGCCATACTGCTCCACCGGAACGATGAGCTGTCGGCCGTCCTTTTCCTCTGCCCAAGGGCGTTCATCCTCCACATTGAACATCTTAGGCATTGAAGGACCGAAGATATCGGTGTCGAGAAGTCCCACCTTATAACCGAGACGTGCGAGGGAGATGGCAAGGTTTGCGGAGACGGTGCTCTTTCCCACTCCACCTTTACCTGAGCTGACAGCGATGACATTCTTCACCTGCGGAAGGAGCTTGCCCACCTCCGGACGTGGAGCCGACTTGTATTCCAGTTCGATTTCCACCTCAACCTCTTTGCCTACATAATAGTGGATGGCAGCCTCAGCCGCCTTGACAGTGGATTTGAGGAATGGGTCAGTATCGCGAGGGAAGATGAGTACTATCTTCACCTTGTTACCATTGATGCTTGGAGTGTCGGCGAGCATCTCGCTCTCTATCAGATTTTTCTTCGTACCAGCGTAAGTCACTGTCGCCAAAGCGTCAGTTATGAGTTTAGGATATAATGTCATGATTGTATTTATTGTTTTGTTTTACAATGTGCAAAGATACTAATAATTCGGGAATACACCTAATTTATATAGTGAAAAGAAATTAAAAGCCGTGGCTGCACATATCAGGAGACGGGCTCCTGGCACAAGGGAAGAAGAATCAAAGAATGCCATCATACAACTTTCACTAATGCAGGAAAAGGAGGAAACAAATAAAAAAATCAAAGAAATCGATGAAATGTTTGGTCAATTCAGAAAAAAGTCGTACCTTTGCGTCCGCAATTCAGAAATGAAGAGCTAAGCACTTAAAAAATGCAACTGGAGAGGTGGCGGAATTGGTAGACGCGCTACTTTGAGGGGGTAGTGTCAATTGTGACGTGGGAGTTCGAGTCTCCTCCTCTTCACTTGCCCAACAAGGTGACTAAATATCATAATGATTATTGATACATAACAGCTTCTCGAAAGGGAGGCTGTTATTTCTTTATTGTGCGTTACGCTTCTTATAATTGTTCGATTTTCCTGTTTTTGCAAAAGCAACAAAAGAGCCTTTGCAACCACTTGATTATGAATAGGTTGCAAAAGCATAGCTTTTACCGTGTAATAACTATGCTTTTACACTGTAATAACTATGCTTTTACAACGCAATAACTATGCTTTTACAACGCGAAAGCTTAGCTATTGGAAAATGATAACAAAACTATCATTTTTTGTTCTCTTTTTCCTTGCAGCTTTTTAGCAAAATCATCAGCCTTTTGAAAGGCTCATATCTGCATGGAATGCTTTTCAAAATCCTACTTTTTGCTTATTCCGTAAGGTCCTTTTTGCCTTTTTCCTTGATAGGAACGAGGACGTTTTCCTGCTCCGCAGAGAGGTAATTCTTTTCCGCATCGACAGCAATCAGCACTCCATCATGCACCCCCAGTCTCGGATTCTGCTGAAGGCGGAAGGTTATCACCTTACTATCGTGCTTGCCGAGGTAAGTAAGATTGCCAGTGGAAGCATCCATCCACCATACGTTCTTTTGCTTTCCGGAGATTTTTCCGAGGTCGATATTCATGTTGCGCGAGGTGTAATTATAGACCATCAGATAGTCATTGCCGCGCGTGGCGATGAGTCTGTCGTAGCGAGTTCCATTGTCTGAAGCGATAATCTGCTGATCGGGCACTCGTTCGAAGAATGGGAACGAGAGCATAAGTGCCTTGAGATACTTCATCTGCTGATAGCCAGCATCTTGCTGAGCCTCATACCATGCTTTTGATTTGTCGGAATAAGCCACTGCATAGCCTGGTTTTGCCATCTGCATTATGGCATTATGACCATACGTATGACCGAAAGCACCGGCAAAAACGTCCCAGTAAGCATAACGACGTACATCACTTGCCTGCCAGCGAGGTCCCTCCGGGAAATGCAATCCGATAGGTATGTCCTCATAGGATGGCTCGCCGTCGATGACTGGCTTTATCGGTTTGTAAGCCCATGTGGAATCTACGTACATCCAGCAGTCTTCCTCTGTATTGTCAGGAATTGGATAATCCTTGTTTCCCATACGCTGTCCGTAGGCACGATGTCCCGACTGGTACATATGGAAATCAATCCAAGGCGCTTGCGACCACCATTTTGCAGATGTGTAGCGACCGCGCGGATGGAAAGTCATAAGGTGCTTTTTGTCTATCGACTTGATGGTTTCTGCCAAGGCAGACCACACTTCCGACTTGATATTTCCCTGGATGTCACCGCCTATAATCCAGATTATATTCGGGAAATCCTTGTATCTTTGAGCGAGGAATCTGCCGTAGGCTTTCGCTCCTTCCACGTCGATTGCTCCGCTTTTCACGAGTCCGCCCCAGATGCAAACCATGCCGATGTAGATATTCTGACGCTCTGCCATGCGGATGATGTTATCCATGTGGTCCCAGTAATTGACAGTCAGAGGGTTATTCATCATAGTAGTGGTTGATTGCTTTGATGATTTTGCCTTGTCGAAGCATGAGAAATCCCACGGTTTTTGCGGATTATTGGAGTATTGTCCGTAAGCATTCATCGCAGGAACGCCATTCAGCACCTGCACCTGCACGACATTATATCCTGCTTTGGCGGCGCGTGAGAGGTAACCGCCTGCCTCATACTGGTCGAGTCTTTGTGGCAAAAGCCATCCTGTATCGCCAAGCCAGAAGAACGGAGTGCCGTCAGCATACTGCAGAAAACGATGATTTTCAGAAACTTTCAAGTCCCACACCTTGCCCATCATGGGCAGGGAGAGGAAAGCGAGAAGAGTCAGAATAATTGATTTTTTCATTTTGTATGGAGTTAGTTTTATTGATTTTCAAAGAATGTACGATACTTTACAGAGCATTTGCTTTAGCGTCTCGAAGGACGGAAATGCGGTACCCATCAAGAGAGAAATGCCACGGTAGATTTGATTGCACGAACCATCTTGAGAGAGAGAAACCACGGTAGATTTGATTGTACGAATCATCTTGAGAGATAGAAGCCCCAGTAGATTAGGCTGGAAGCCTATACCGAGCGAAGCGAGAGTAACCCGGGACGAAGTCTCGGGATTAAAAAAGACATACAAACAGCTGTCTGGAAGACAGTACCCCTCAAGCATTTAATCCTCAAGAAACCTGTCATTATCAGGATTAAGCCCAAACTCCATGAGCAGGCTGCGATACTCTTCAGCGAAGCTTCTCAGTTTATGGTGTTCCTTTTGAGCCTTCACATATCCAATCACTGCTGGTCTATCTTTAACCGAATAAGTAAATGCCGCATACCCATTACCCCAAGAATCAAACATCGGAAACCATTCTCTATGACCTTTTATCCAATGAGAAGTCTCCTGCTTGACAGCCTTAACGAAATCACTGACAGAGATAGAAGGATGAACCTCCACACACATATGCACATGATCTGGCATGGAATTTATGCGATAGAGAGTGCATTTCTTCTCCTTACATATTCCGAAAATGTAAGCATAGAGGTCTCTTTCATGCTCTTCGAAAATCGTCCTCTGACTTCTTTTAGTCCTCCAGACGACATGGTAGGTTAGGCTGATGTGACTCATCTGATAGTTTTAATTTGGGGTTATCGTTGGTTTTGGTACTGTCTTCCAGACAGCCGATTCCTATTTGATTTAAATCCCGAGACTTCGTCCCGGGTTACTCTCGCTACGCTCGGTATAGGCTTCCAGCCTAATCTTGACGCTATCTCTTTGCGTTCTGTAAAGGTTTCCTGCCCAATCTTGACGCAATCTCGTTACGCTGGATATAGGCTTCCAACCTAATCTTGACGTTATCACGCAGTGCTCGGTATAAGCAAAGACCTAATCGTCAGAGTGATTTCAGCACAAAAGTAAGGAAAAAAAGTGAAATGGAGAAGATGTCTCGATGTTTTCTTGCTGAAACGGATAAAAATTAGTACTTTTGTATCGATTTTACATCTTTAATAAATAATGCTGACATTTACCATCATTACCTGCACTTACAATGCAAGCCAATACATAGACCGGACGCTTGACAGCGTGCTTCGCCAGACCTATCCGCATATAGACCACCTCATCATCGACGGAATGTCGAAAGACGACACAGTAGAGAAGGCGAAGAAGTATGCTGAAATGCAGTCGCCCCACTCCATCCGCATCATTTGCGAGAAGGACAAAGGGCTCTATGATGCCATGAATAAAGGCATTGACCTGTCCTTGGGCAACTATATCATATTCCTGAATGCCGGCGACATATTCGCTTCTGACACCACTCTGGCTGACATCGCCAAGCAAATGGAAGGCAAGAAGGAACTACCCGGCATCATATACGGCGACACCGACATCGTGAACGAGGCAGGAGAATTCATACGGAAGAGACGTCTCGCTCCGCCGGAGCATCTTGATTGGAAGAGTTTCAAGCATGGAATGCTGGTCTGCCATCAGTCTTTCTATGCCAATACAGACATCTGCAAACACGTGCATTACGACATGAAATACCGCTTATCCGCAGATGTGGACTGGTGTATCAGAGTGATGAAGCTGGCAGAGCAAAACAAACGCGAGATACACAACTCCCACCTCACGCTCTGTTCCTACCTCGATGGCGGAATGTCAGTGAAGAATCATCGCGCATCGCTCATAGAGAGATTCCGCGTGATGCAATGCCATTACGGACTGTTCACCGCGGTGTGGATGCACCTGTGGTTCGTGATTAGGGCCTTCATAAAGAAATAACGACCGACCGGAAGATTGAAAGCGCCACCTGACACCACTGAAAAGAAATGATAAAAAGACTGAAAGAACTATACGACAGCGACCCTAAATACGGACAGTTCCTACGCTTCTGCGTCAACGGAGTGCTGGCTGTAGGCATACAGTACGCCGTATATCTCGTCTGCATACTGTGGTTGAACGAGTTTGTGGCTAACACTATCGGCTATTTCGTGTCGTTCTGCTGCAACTTTATCATCACCAGCTACTGGACATTCCGCAGTCGTCCGTCATGGAAAAGGCTGACAGGATTCGGCGGTTCCCATGTGGTCAACTACTTAGTGCAGCAATGCTTCCTCGCGATTTACCTCAATATGGGCATTCCAAAGGAGTGGGCGGCACTCGTGGCAATGTGTTCTGCCGTGCCAATAAACTTCACCCTATTGCATTTCGTCTATAAGAAAAAGGACTGAATACTACGCTTTTCCAGCGTTTCACATGGTAATTTCACGATAAAATCCAAGTTTTCACACCTACATACGTCGTAATCAAGAAAAAAAACGTACCTTTGCAGAATAAAAAAAACAAATATAAAATCAAATATGAACTTTCTAGACAGAAACGAATTTAATTTCCAACCTTCAGAAAAAGTCATCAAAGCCATAAAGGAATTCGACCCAGAAACGCTTTGCTTCTACACCAGAATATATGACGAAGGAAAGAAAAGCGTTGTTACTGTACGTCTTTCGGAGATATACAATGTACCTGAAGAACAGATCCTTCTGGGCTATGGCGGTGAGGAAATGCTCAAGAATGCCATTCACTATTTCCTTATGGAAGGAGAAAACAAGACCATTCTCATCCCAGAATTTTCATGGTGGTACTACAATCGCGTAGCTGGCGAATGCGGAGGTTCATTCCAGATGTACCCACTCTACGAGACTGAAGACACCTTCACTTACAATGTCGATGAGGTAATAGAATATACCAACCGCATACATCCACGTATGCTCCTCCTCGCTTCCCCTAACAATCCTACCGGAAACAGTCTCACTTCCGAGGAAATAGGACGCATAATGGAGAACATTCCTTCAGACACTATGGTCTTCGTGGACGAGGCTTACGCAAGTTTCATCACCACAGACACCGACTATATCGCTCCTCTCGTGATGAAATACAACAACCTCATCATCGCAAGAACACTGAGTAAATTCTATGGTCTCCCTGGTCTTCGCGTGGGATTCGGATTTATCGGTGCTGGACATGATATGTTCCTCAGCTACTGCAACAAATATCTTGGCTACAACCGTTTCTCTGAAGCCGTGGCACTTGCTGCGCTCGAAAGCGACGAACACTATCGTAACGTGGCAGACCAGATGGAATGGGACCGCCAGCTTTTCAAGAAGGAACTGGGCAATATCCCTGGTTTCAAGATATACAAGAGCTGTGCAAACTTCATCCTCATCAAGTATCCTACCGCCATCAAGGAAGACTTGAAGAAGGCAATGGCAGAACAGGACTACAAGATAAAGTTCATGTCTGACAAGGGACTCGAAGATTGCTTGCGCATTACTCTCGGCCGCCCTGAGCAGATACAGGTGGTAGTGGATACCATCAAGCGCTGTGCCACTGCAAAGTAACTTATCAATGAAATATCAATGGAAGTATGGTTGGAGAATCATCATTTGGCTCTCCAATCATACTTTCGTACAAATAACATGAAAGCAAAGAGGCAACACGCCTCGTTTTGTCTATCTGAAATAAAATGAAAGCTGCACTATGATTTCTTTATTGATTGGCTATCAAAGTGTCAGCGGCTCATCATTACCGTTCAATACTTCATATTTTACCGTTCCATACCTCATATTTTAACTGAATGAAAGCAATCATCTTGGCTGCAGGAATGGCGTCACGCCTTCGTCCTTTGACAGAGAATACACCGAAATGCCTACTCAAAGTGGGCGAGAAATGCTTGTTGCAACGTAGCATCGACGCATTGACAAGCAATGGAATACACGATTTCGTCATCGTGACTGGCTACTTGCACGAAATGATAGAGACATTCGTAGCGGAACAATACGGCGACAAGATCAACGTGAAGTTTATCCACAACGACGTGTTCGACTCTACAAACAACATCTATTCCCTCTGGCTTGCACGCCCGGAAGCAGAAGGACAGGAGATTCTTCTGCTCGATTCCGACCTGCTCTATGATCCAAGAATCATAACGAAAGTAATGGAGTCAGACGCTGACAACGTGCTTACCCTCATCCGTCATGAGCTCGGAGAGGAAGAGATGAAGGTGGTATTGGACCGTGAAAACGGCACTATCATCGAGATAAGCAAGACCTGCAACCCTGCAGATGCTGCGGGAGAAAGCCTCGGCATCGAGAAGATGGGATGCAGATACACGTCTGCACTCTATCAGGAACTGGAGCCTATGATGAACGAAGAGCACCTCGAAAACGTGTTCTATGAGCGTGCTTTCGAGCGACTTATCGCCAAAGGACACACCTATAAGGTCATTGACGTGACCGAACTCTTCTCATGCGAGCTCGATACCGTGGAGGATTTCGAGAATGCTAAGGCAAAAATTCCTGCTGAATTATACTAAACAAAGGCATATATGAAGGTTGGATTTGACGCTAAAAGATATTTTCACAATAATACAGGACTGGGAAACTACAGCCGTACTCTTGTCAACGGACTGAAAAATATGTTTCCCGACAATGACTACATACTCTATGACGAGAAATCATTCACACGCACATTCCGCCTTGGACACAAAGCGGAAAGCGATGGGTGTGACATCTTTCATGGGCTTAGCAATGAGTTGCCTTTCGACATAAAGGGAAGAAAAGCGAAGAGCATTGTTACAATGCACGATGTGGCATGGCTCACTTTCCCCGATATGTACCACTGGGCAGACAGACATATCTACAACTGTAAGTATGGACATTCCTGCAAGATTGCGGATAAAGTCTTGGCTATTTCCCAATCCACGAAGAATGATGTGATGCGTTTCTACAACATGCCGGACGACAGAATCGAGGTAATCTATCAGCCGGTGCAGAGACGTTACTACTCTCCAATGCCCTCCGAGGAATGCGACAGGCTTGTCCGCGGACACTTCGGAGAGCAAGGTCTGCCGCCATATATCCTCTATGTGGGCAGCATAAACTCACGAAAGAACCTCATGGGAGCGCTCAAAGCCCTCTCAATAATCCCGAAAGACCAGCGTCCGCTCCTGCTGATCGTTGGCAACGGGAGGGAATATCGCCATGAGTGTGAAGCTTTTATACAGAAGGAACACCTGGAAAATTACACGCGGATAGAGACTTCCATCCACGAGGACACGCTGCTTCAGGCTCTCTATACCAACGCTTTGGCGTTCATATATCCATCTTTCTACGAAGGTTTCGGACTGCCTGTGGTGGAAGCGGCGCTGCAAAAGACTCCTGTCATCACCACGACTGTAAGCTCCTTGCCGGAAGCTGCCGGACCTGACGCTTGCCTGATAGACCCTCACAGCGATGATGCCGTCGGGCAAATGCGCCACTATATGGAGAGACTATGCTCGGACAGACATTACGCTGACGAAGTGGGAACCAAAATGGAAGCCTACTCCCGCGCAATGTTCTCACCGGAGAAGCTCACTTCCGACATCATGAATCTTTATCAGATGGTTCTGTAAATTATCACCGTTATGTGAAAACTCTATTAGAATAATGACGTTTTGTTATAGCTAATTTATAGAACCACCCTAACTCGAAATGTAATACCACATGGCAAATTACGATATTCGTCCTCTTCAACTTCGCATTCTTAAAATCCTGCAGACCATTGACTCTGTATGCAAGGAGCACGACCTGAGATACTATCTCTGGGCTGGAACAATGCTCGGAGCCGTCCGTCATAAGGGCTTCATACCGTGGGATGACGACCTGGACATAGCTATGCCACGCAAAGACTATGAGATTCTGATGCAGCATGCCAAGGAATGGATTCCGCAACCATATGAAGCCAAGTGCGCAGAGATTGACCCTACATATTCGGGCGCGTTCGCAAAAGTCATCGACAGCAGTACTACGCTTATCGAGCGTGAACATTACAACTATCTCGCAGGCATCTATATCGACATCTTTCCCCTCGACGGAATGCCGAAATCACACGTTATGCAAATGTGGCAGATGACAAAATACAAGGCATACTGCAAGCTGATATACTTCTATCACCGCGATCCTTTCAAGCACGGACATGGTCCGAGCAGCTGGATTCCATTGACTGTGAAAAAACTTTTCACACATGATGGACTGCACAAAAGCGTTCGCAAGGTGATGATGCGCTACTCTTACGACGATTCAAAGTACGTGATAGACTATGATGACAAGAACCTCAGAGGACTGATGCAGAAAGACATCATCAATCCTCCTGCGCTTGTCCGCTTTGAAGACGGAATGTTCAGCGGTGTAGCACAACCTGATATATATCTTACAAAGAAATATGGCGACTACATGACCATCCCGTCAGGAGAGCATCAGCGACAGCATAACTTCTTTTACCTCGATTACAATACTCCATACAAGGAATATCACGACAAGCGTTCCTTCACCAACAGATAGATAAAGATGCAACAAAAGGTTACTGTCATAACGGTTTGCTTCAATGCAGAGAATGAACTGAAGCGAACTGTGGAAAGTGTATTGAGTCAGGATTACGGCAATCTTGAACTCGTAATCGTGGATGGTGGCTCAAAAGACCATACGAAAGACTATCTGCTGACGTTGCCAAAGGACAGGATAAAATGGATTTCCGAGCCGGACAAAGGCATCTACGACGCTATGAACAAAGGCGTCAGAATGTCAACTGGCGACTGGATCATATTCCTGAATTCCGCAGATACCTTTACAGGAACTTCCGTAGTGAGCCAGGTCTTTGATGGTATCACCCCTGATAACGACATCATCTATGGCGACGTGATGAAAGACGGCGTCGTGAAAAAGGCGGAAGAAGTGCACAACAGCCACCGTATGTTCTTCTGCCATCAATGCGTTTTCGTCAGAAAGAAACTGCTCTCCGAATGCCCTTTCGACCTAAAATACAGGATGTCGGCAGACTTCAAGTTCTTCAAACTTATGGTATTGCAAAACAAAAACTTCGTAAAAAAAGACATTCCTATCGCCAATTTCGACCAGACAGGCATATCAAACACGCATCGTTCCGCTGGTATTGCCGAGAACATCCGCATCATATTCGAGGTGGATAGCATGAAAGATATTCTCAAACTCGCACCAAGAATGATTTTCCAATACATGATGTGCAGACTAAGGGGTAAGTAACTACCCTGTTCCATGTCGTCATTTCATGTTCTCCCTTCACTTTATCAAAGCATAACCACTGCCATATTATATCCCGAAAAGAATGAAAAAACGAATAATTCTCTCCACTGAAAGCCTGTATATCCATGACTTGATGTATCGAATAACGGAAGCATTTGCATCCGGTGAGGGGGAATTATTGTACGACAAACGCAACAAGATTCGCCGTTTCACACTGGAAGACGGAAGTGTGGTCATAGTGAAGCAATACAAAAAGCCTAACTTCTTCCAGCGGATATGCTACAGCACATTCTGGAACAACAAGGCCAAGAAATCCTATTTCTTCGGCAACATGCTGCTAAATCTCGGCATTGACACGCCACGCCCTATCGCTGCTGTCACCTATTATAATAATATAGGGATGGTAAACCGATACTATTTCGCTTCCACAGAGGACAGCCGACCTGACTGTCTAATTCTCCGTGATGGCAATATGGACAATCCCCAGCCTATGATAGATGCGCTTTCTGCTTACCTCATCCATCTGCATGAGTTGGGATTCCTGCATGGTGACACCAATCTCTCCAACTTTCTCTACTCCAAGAATGCAGACGGCTCATTCTCATTCTCGGTGATTGATACCAACAGGTCACGCTTTCTCGGTCGCCCAGCCAACAGGAAAGAAGCGTTATCCAATCTCATTCGCCTCACCCACAAGCGGTCATTGCTCAGCGAAATCATCACTTCCTATGCCTTGCAGCGTGGATGGAACGCCGACGAAGCAGTGCAGACGGTATTCCATCTCATAGAGAAAAGGGAGAAAAGGAAGAACTTCCTGCATTTGTTCAAATGATTTCCAATCTCCTTTTGGTTTTGATTGGTGTTAGCAAAAACAATAACAAAACCATAATATCAACATTCCACAAACATAGTCTATAAGCCAAATAATCGCAATGTGGCTTATATCAGAATCCACACAAATACAGTTAAACAAACGATATGCGTTACGTTGCAGGGCTTTACGACATGGAAAATTGTCCTGTTTTTCCACATTCACAACGCAACAAGAAAGCCATTCCATAACACACTGATATTCAATAGAATGCAAAAGCATAGTTTTTACTATGCAAAAGCATAGATATTACCTCCTAATATCATAGCTTTTACAAGGTAATATCTATGCTTTTACTTTCTGATATCTCAGCTATCGCAGTATAATAGCCGAGCCATCTCCCTTTTGTTCCATTTTTCCTATACACATCTACCATGTAGATATGAATCTCACTTCTCAAATCATAGCATCGACTTAGCGTCGCTTCAGATACTCTTCGTACGGCTTTTCTGCATCATAAAGCATGGTGCCGTGCATCGTAGGTGCCTGAACCGGCTTCATATAGTCGCCATATTCCAGGCGGAGAAGTTCGTCATAACCGGATGGACACGGTATCATCAGATGCTCAAAGGGCAGCATTAAGGTCTCTTTATAGCAGCCCAGATACTTTATCGGGAGCGTCATGTTCTGGCAAAGAAAGGCACCATAGGCTTTGCGGTCATCCATTTTCACGGATTTCACCACCTTTTCAAACTGCTCATACCAATATTTGTCCGACAGAATCTTAGTGTGGTTTCGGCACCAGAGATAAAGGGACTTCGGCAGACAATGCGTCAATTTGCGGACGAGTTTCAGCTTCTGGTTGGCTTTCCTCACCTTTACATAGTGGCGCTTCAACGCACGCGGACTCGAAGGAAGGGTGTCAATGACGAAGATATCTATGAATATGTTCTGCTGATGACGCTGTGGCTTGCCGTCAGTACGTATCGCTGTGGTGCCTTTCATGTGAAGTTGCGCATAGCGATTGATATAATATGGATGCGTAGAGATAGTCTGGAGATAGTAAGGAACCTTGAATTCAGCTGATAATTCCAGCAGTTTATCGTAGTCCTCTCGTAGCATTGCCACATCAATATCATCGTCCCAAGGGATAAATCCCTTTTCTCTTACCGCGCCAATCAGCGTTCCAGAGTCGGCAAATACACGGAGATTATGCTCCTTGCAGACGCGCATCAGCTCCTGAAAGAGGTCCATCTGCACCGCCCAAGCTTTCTTCATATTCTCCGGTATGGTGTAATCTCTCCTTGTTTCTTCGTTCAGGAATCCTTCTGGAACTGGGTATTTCAAGTTTAGCATTGTTGTTTTCTTTCTTTAGTCTGGGGTATTTTCGTGAACGGAATTGCCCGTAAAAGCGGGCAACACAGTGGCTCTTCGATGTTGTGGGGTTATTATTGCAGATATATATGAGAGACACTGCTGACATATATGACTACATTCTCTTCTGCAATTCGGTGAAAGCTGTGCGGAAGAAGTATCCTGAAGCAATCTTGTCACTCATCGCTTTGGCATTCTTCTGCATTCGTCTATAATCTTCAAGCGTCACTTTCTCCAGCACATCACCGAGGTTTTCCAGCGTGTCAACGCATATTCCGATGCCGTTTTCCTCAATGAAAGGAGCCAGAGCGGCTGCCTTTCCGATGATGACAGGGGCACTGCAACGGAGGTAAAGCAATATCTTGTGAGGATTATTGTAAGCCATATACTCGCCTATCATGCCCTTTCCTTCTGTCAGAGACTCGCCATACCATGACAATCCGAAGTCGCCGAGGTTGTCGTTCATCAGTTCATAGTCTTTTGCAAAGCCCTCAAAGACGAGTTCTTCCTTTGCAAGGTCCTCGCAGAAGCCGCCTCCGTAGAGATAGAACTTATGTCCTTTTAGATGCTCGGGGAGCATATAAATGAACTTGTTATGCTTGGTTGTTAGGCTGCCGGCAAAGAAGATGCTGTATTTACCCGGGTCAGTCGGCGCCTCACGCTTTGACACTATCGGTTCGGGAGAGAGGTAATCGAAGAGACCTATTATCTGCATCTCGCCCTGATAGCCATGGTCTTTCAACCATTTGTGCATCGTGGGATTGTGCACTATGAGAGCATCAGAGTGCGCCAGACGCTCCATCTCACGCTCAACGGTCAGTTTTTTGCGTCTGAAACATCCCAAATCGTGTATCACTGTGACTACCTTCACGCCTTTTCTGTGAGCCATATCGCATACGAACTCATAGTATTTCTTCATAGGATACTGTATGACGAGCGTATCACCACGGCGCAATGACATCACACCCTTCATCACACTGGTGAATGTATAGAAGAAATCAAAGACCATATTATGATGACGACTCTGCTGAAGTCCAAGGTTTTGGAACCCCATATCAGTCATTATCTTCTCTAAATCGGTTCGAACACGACCGCCACCTGACTTTACTGTCTTGTAGTTTCGTGAGATAAAGCAATTTCTCATATTAGTTGTTATTAGATTGATTCTTTGTTTTAAGGTCTATAACATTATGCTTTTAGGCTGGCATTTTAGTGCTTATTGGGTAGCATTACTTTGATTTTGTGATGCGAACGCTATCTATCAGCGCATCATTAGCTACGTCATAAGCTTTGTATGTCACTGCCTTCGCATCGACATCTATTATCTGATAGTAGCGGCTTCCCTGGATTACAGGGTAGAAACGCTTAGTTGGATGCAGATGATATTCCTTTGGCGAGCAATGGGAAATGACGTATAACGGTGGATTAGTGCAGTCATGTCCCTTCAAAGGCTCCTCTTCTGCTGTGCAATGCGCATATCCATGCTCGTGACCTTGCAGCACAAGGTCTGCTTTTGCATCGCATATAATGTCATTAAACATCCATCTCTGTATCAGATTGTTGCTCTCTCGCCTTACGGAATACAGCGGATGATGGAGCATTACGATGCGATGGTCTGCCTTGATCTGCTCCATCTGCGCCTTGAGCCATGCTGCCTGGGCGAAGAGGAAGAAGATTTCGCGGTCTGAATCGAGCAGGAAGAAGGCGGTGTTGTGATACTTCATGGCGTAGAGCTGATTGTTGTCATCCCGCTCCTTCATGCCTTCCAGGAAGTAAGGGAAGGTCAAAGGGAAACGTCTCTCAAGCTTGCGCAACGGATATTTGAGGTAATCATGATTGCCGGTGACATTCATTATCGGCATTGCGGTGCAGATACTGTCTATTCCTCTGAACGTCTCATTGAAATAAGCATCGGTAGGACGCTCGATGAGGTCGCCGGCAAAGGCTATGAATTCCACCTCTGGATGGCGCTGGATGGCACGCTTCAGCATTCTGTTTACCACTCCATTGATGGTGTCCTGCACGTCTCCCACATACATGAAGGAGAATGATTTCGCCTTCGGGTCGCTCGTATGGAAGCGATACCACTTGGATTTCACGCCCTTGGACTCCACCTGATAGGAGTAATTACTGAGCGGTTTCAGTCCTTTCAGTTCGCAACGATAGAACGCAGCCTTGCCTGAACGTGAGACGAAGACCTCTCCTGTGGCTGGACAAGCTATGGTATCGGAGTCGCAGACGAGGTAAAGGGAAGCCTTTTTATCTACTACATCGCCACAAGTCCACGATACGAAGCGCGAGTTCTCGCCCTCATTACCGAAAGTAAGGAGCACTCTTGATGGCGCATCAGGGGCCTTATAAGGTTTCTCCTCTGGATTATGAAACCACGCATCCCATCTTATTGCAGTGAGAATGCCAAGTGATACGAGGAGAAGTGTTATGACTATCGATGTTATCTTCATCCTTTTATTCTTATTTTAATGTATTGGTTGTTATTTATTTATGAGCATATTATGATTCATTCTGAACATATATTGCTGAATAACGCTCTTCAGTCTGTCCTCATATATCTTCGGACAGCGCTCCTTTACGTCGTGTTTCTGAAGCGTATCAGTGCGGAATTCGTAGGCATGAACCACCTTGTCACCGTCAAACTGTATCATCCAGTCGCCCTGAAGGAACTGATAATAGCCGTTGGTAGGAATGTAATTGAAGGCAAATGAGTCCTCTGCCTTGCAGTTTATCACGTCCTGTCCGAAAGCTACATACGGCTTGTCGTAATTCAAAAGCCCAAGTACCGTCGGCATGATGTCATTCTGGCTCATTATCTTCTCTTTGTCATAACCCTTCACCTGCTTCATTCCAGGAGCATAAATGACGATTGGCACCTTATATCTGCCGAGGTCTGACGTGAATTGTGGGTCTATTGACTCCGAGGTATGGTCGGATGTGATGACGAAGATGGTGTTCTTAAACCATTTCTGCTTCTTTGCCTTCTCGAAGAAGAGGCGCAAAGCATTGTCAGAATACTTGATACAGCCGAATATTCTTACGTCTGTGGCAGGGAATTTATCCTTATATCGCTCTGGAATAGCGTATGGTGGATGTGACGATGCGGTGAAGACAGAGGTGACGAAAGGCTGCTTCATCTCATTCATCCTGTCGCAATAGAACTGCAGGAACTCTTCATCCCATATCGCCCAAGTGCCGTCAAAGTCGGCATCACCATGGTAATTAGGGTCTTGTTTGTATTCTGTTCTGCCGTAATACTTTTGGAATCCGGATGCTTTTGCAAAGGCTTCAAAGCCCATACTGCCATTTTCTGCACCGTGAAAGAATGCAGATGTGTAACCTTTATTGCGGGAAAGCTCGCCTGCTATGCCTGAAATCTCATTCATAGAAGCAGGGGTAAGGAAGAATGGCTCTACGAAACTTGGAATCGAACTGAGCACTGAAGGCATGGCATCAATGCTCTTTCTGCCAGTGGCAAAGCTGTATTCGAAACTCATTCCCTCCTTTGCAAGCGACGAAAGGAAAGGCATATAGCCACGAGCCATGGCTTGTCTGCCAAAGCTTTCCATGATAAAGATGACTACATTCTTCGCCTTGAATTTGCCTTTGACCTGTGGCAGATGAAGCGGAGAATAGAGATTATCTGCTTCCTGCTCGGTCATATAGTCACGTTCTACGAATGCTTTCTTGCCGATGGTGCGCATTATGCTGAATGGAGTGTTGAGCACAATGCCTGCATCAATGGCATGATCGACGTATTGATTGGCATTCGACATAGTGATAGGACGCACAGCAGTGGTAAATCCGCCACGCATTCCGCCAATGGTAAGCACTATTGCGGCGATGAGAGCTATGATTTGACTCACATAATAGATAGGTATTGACTCCACATCTCCACTCTTTGGCGCCTTAAATTTCTTCCATAAGACGACTCCCATTATGATAGCGATGACAAAAAGGTACCAGTAAGGCAAGGCTTCATGAAAGATTATGGTGACGATATTGCCCTCACCACCAAATTCCTGCAATACATTCCATGTGGTTCGTCTGCCTGTAAATGGGAAATATGCGCAGTCGCAGAGGTTTGCTCCGAGTCCTATTATATTGACAAGGACGTACAATCGGCGCACGATGTCATAATATAACGGCTTTTTCTCCTTGATATGAAGAGGCAAAAGGAATGCAAGTATCAGCCAACAGTTGAGGTATAGTATGGCGGTGCAATCGAATCGCAGTCCGGCAACAAGGAGATTAAAGAGGTATCCGGCTGTCATGTGGTCCTCATACATCCCACTATTACACCAGACGAAGATGATTCTGGTCACTGTAAAGAGGATGAAGACCCCAAGAAGATTGTGGATAAGTGCCTTTATTGTGGTAAATGAAAACTTTGCAAACATGTTTTTTCTTGTTTTTATTTCTTGTTTTGTGTGGACATATCAGCCGGTAACGCTGTGGGCATGAGGGTGAGATTGTTGCCTTATTAGGTATTCTTCGTAGGTGCGTTTCCATCTGTTGTGGGACCAAAGGTAGAGATGTGGCGCCTTACGGATGGAGTCTTCGAGAAGAGCGAGACATCGTCTTGTAATCTCATACTCAAGCTCTTGCGATGCGTTTTCGGAAACAACATCGAATGAAGCGACGTATTTTCCACGCTTAGGGCGCTCCATTCTGACAAAGACCACGCGGTCATTCATCTTCTTTGCTATTCTCTCTGCACCGGTAAAGACTGGAGTATTGTGATTGAGGAACGGTGTCCAAAGGTGTATATTCTCCCATTTCGGGGCCTGATCGAATATATATCCGAAGAGATAAGGGAGGTTTTCACGCTTCAGTTTGACGAGTTGACGGAGAATATCACGCTTGGGAACTGGCGTTCCACCAAGACTTGCCCGCGCTTCCTTCATGAGATTGTCCATGAAATCATTCCTTAAGGGATGATAAATCAGCCCTGAGAAGACATGACTGTACTCCTTTGGGTAATAAAGACCTACGGCTGAGAGCCATTCCCAGTTGCAGTAATGCCCGAGAAATACGGCAGCTCCCTGCCCTCGATCATAGGCATCAGTCAGCTTTTCCATACCTCTGAACTCCAGATGTTGCTTCATTTGCTCGGGAGTAATGGTAAGTAGCTTGACGGTTTCCACGAAATAGTCGCATAACCAATGATAGAATTTCCGCTCAATGTCGCGCAATTCCTTCTGTGTCTTTTCGGGAAAAGCAGATGACAGGTTCTTTCTCACTATCTTCTTTCTGTAGCCTATGATGCAATAGAGAATGACATAGACCATATCTGAGATAGCGTATAGGACGCAGAATGGGAGTCTTGATATTTGTTTTATTATGAAATGCATCTGTTAGAGGGGCGGTTTGCGGGACCTGGGACGGTCACGAATTGGGGAGATTCCTCTGGTATTGAGCAGAGAGGGGATGGGGAGACCAGAGGGATTACTTCAGCTGATCGATGTCATCGTAGAGCTTTTGGAGATATGCCTGGGCATTGCGAAGGTTCTTTCCCTTAGCCGGACCTTCGTCGAGGACGGTCTTTTTCTGCTCATTATCGTAGATTACCTGATTATCCTCGGTCACCATTCCGACGGCATCAGGCACTGTGAAGAATGCGAAATGCGGGGAATTGGCATCAAGTAGGTCCTTGGAAAACTTGTATTCACTATGCTTCACGCCGAGCAAAGTGAGGAGAGTGGCAGGAATATCCTGCTGTGAACCGATCACAGGGACTCGCTTAGGCTGTGTGATAGCGCCGCCAGAGAGAATCAAAGGTATCTGATAACGATAGAGTTGGAAGTTGTTCATCTTGGCTGGATAACAGCCGAGATGGTCTGGAACGATGAGAAGCAGGGTGTTATCCCATAGGTTTTGGCGCTTCAAATCTGCGATATAATCTCCCAAACACTTGTCTGCGAAGTAGAAAGCATTGAGAGCCTTGTCCTTATATTTATCCACAGGCACCTCATAAGGCTCGTGACTGCTGGACGTTTGCACCACGAAGAGTCGGTTACCGCTTTGCTTCTGCGATGTCATATCCTTGATGGCACGCTGGAAGAGGTAACTGTCATCCACGCCCCATTTGCTCTTCGGAATGCTTGAGTCATAGTCTTCTTCAGATACTATGGTCTCAAAACCCGTGGCATGGAGGTAAGCTCGCATATTGGTGAAGTTGGCATCCCCCCCATATATATAATGTGTAGAGAATCCGACATTATTCAATGAGCGGGCGATACCATAGAGATTATTGGTCTTATGCGGATATTTCATAAGGCTGGATGTAGGCTGTGCCGGATAACCGGACAGTATTGCCACCAGTCCGCGGTCGGTACGGAAGCTGTTTGCGTAGAAATTCGTGAAATAAACGCCTTCATTCGACAGAGCGTCAAGCGTATTCGTGACTCCTTCCACATTACCTTTCTCAGTCATGATGTATGAAGAAAAACTCTCCAAAATGACCATCACGACGTTCACACCCTGATGTTCTCCCGCCTTTCCAGCCTCCAAAGCCTTGACGAAATCAGGCGAAAGAGCGAGAGGCAGCGCAGTGGTGTCGGCATGATTCAGGTCTCTCTGCTTGGTATAGACCATCTTCTGGAAGAGTTCGGTGGCCTCTTTATCGTCCATGAAGCGATATTTTGAGGCGAAATCCTCATCGTGGGTGATGGAATAAAGGAAACTGAACACGGGATTGACAGCGCAATGATTGAGTCGGAAATTATTGCTGAAATACACCGATCCCACATTGTTTGTGGCCACGGAAAGCCCACCTCTCACCGGAATGATGAGCAGAGCGGTGAGCAATATGAGCGCAGCGGTGCGTCCGATCTTCACCTTCAGCTGTCTGTGAGGCATGGGCTTGCCGGCGTGTCTCCTGCTTTTCCCCTGCAGGGCGCGACGTGGATGCACCAGTTTATCTATTATAAAATATATAAATAAGGTAATGGCGACGAGGGCGGCAAGCCCCAGAAGGAGGTCGAGAGTATCGACACTTGCCATTGCATCGCCCGGTGACGTGCGGAGATAGAACAGCGGAGTGGAGTCGAGAGGGAAGCCCCAATAGCCGTAAAGCACGATGTTTGCCAGCGTAGCAAGCGCAAGAGCGAAGGAGATAATGCCGAAATAGGTTCGCCAAACATAGACCAACGCCTTCCTGTTCCACCAGACGCTGACGATGAGAAGCAACGCGGGAAGGAAGCATACATATCCTGCCACAGCCACATCGAGGCGCAGCGCATTCCACAGCATCTGGAAAAATGGCGCTTCTCCCTCATCTGTAATGATGCTCTCATTGACGAAATAGAATGCCACATGACCGAGCGTGCCAATCAATGTGACCAGAATGAAGGTTTCTATAAGGGCTAATGCTTTTTTCATTTTCTTGGAATTGGGGGATTGAGGGTGAGGATATTGGAGATATCAGCCGGTAACGCGGCTGACACAGGGGCGGTGGGTATGGGACTTATGCCTGCATATCATGCAGCTTGCGATAGTATCCATCGATGGCGAGGAGTGACTCATGCGTGCCGCTCTCCACGATTTCTCCTTCATGGAGAACGTATATCTCGTCCGCATTGCGGATGGTGGAGAGGCGATGGGCTATGGCAACAGTGGTGCGTGTCTTCATAAGACGCTCCAGAGCATCCTGCACAAGGCGCTCCGACTCAGTGTCGAGGGCGGACGTAGCCTCATCGAGAATGAGGATAGGAGGATTCTTCAGGATGGCACGGGCAATGCTGACACGCTGGCGCTGACCACCGGATAGACGGCCGCCACGGTCGCCAATCATCGTGTTGTAACCGTCTTCGGAAGCCGTGATAAACTCATGCGCATTGGCAATGCGTGCTGCATTCTCCACTTCTTCCTGCGTAGCAGAATCTACTCCGAAGGTGATATTATTATAGAAAGTATCATTGAAGAGGATAGCCTCCTGATTGACATTACCGATCAACTGCCTCAGGTCATGTATTCCGAGGTCTTTCACATTGATACCGTCGATTAGCACCTCGCCTTCCACTGTGTCATAATAGCGTGGAATGAGATCTACGAGAGTGGATTTGCCCGAGCCTGACTGTCCTACGAGAGCGATAGTCTTGCCCTTCGGGATAGTGATGTTGATGTTTCGGAGCACCCAATGCGGTTCACCGGTCTTGGTGTCGGAGTAAGCGAACGACACATTGCGGAACTCAATCTCATGCTCGAACGACTTGATATGCACCGGATCAGCCTTCTCCGGAATAGTGTCCTGCGCCTGGAGAATCTTGTCCACGCGCTCCATAGAGGCGAGTCCTTTAGGAATATTGTAACCTGCCTTGGAGAATTCCTTCAGCGGATTGATGATGCTATAGAGGATTACCATGTAATAAATGAACGTAGGACCAGAGAGAGCATAGCCACCGAGGACCAGCATACCGCCGAACCAGAGCACTATAACGATCATCACCGTGCCGAGAAACTCCGACATCGGGTGTGCCATCTGCTGGCGTATGTTCACTCGCATGATATTGTTGCGGTAGCCGGAATTGATTGCATCAAAGCGTGCGTTCATCTTGTCTTCAGCACAGAACGCCTTGATGATACGCAGTCCGCCGAGCGTTTCCTCCACCTGGCTCATCGTATCGCTCCAGAGAGCCTGTGCCTCGATGGACCTGCGCTTGAGCTTTCTGCCCACCACGCCCATGAACCAGCCGAACACCGGCACGAAGACGATGGTGAAAAGCGTAAGCTGCCATGAGATGAAGAGCATCGTGCCGAAATAGACAATGATAAGCACCGGATTCTTGAAGAGCATATCGAGGCTCGACATGATGCTACTCTCTATCTCCTGCACGTCGCCAGACATACGCGCGATGATGTCTCCCTTGCGCTCTTCGCTGAAGAAAGAGAGCGGCAGACTCGTAATTTTGCGGTAGAGCTGGTTTCGGATATCCCTCACCACTCCCGTGCGGATAGGGATGATGGTGGCGGAAGAAAGGAAGTAAGCACCGGTCTTGAGTCCGGTCATCACAGCCAGAGCGATGCCAATGACGAGCAGTGTGGTCGATTCACCCCATTCAATTATCATCGTGTTGACATAGTAATCAGCATTATTGCTCAGCACATCCTTGATGTTTCCCCAGTCCCAAGCCATGAGCGTCGTTGCCTTGTTGGTGTCCCCTACCTGGAAAATAATCTGGAGGATAGGGATAAGCGTGGCAAAAGAGAATATGTTGAGCGCAGCCGACAGGACATTGAATATGACGGAGAGCGCAAGATATTTTTTGTATGGCGGCACGAAGCGGCGTAGCACCTGGAGAAATTCTTTCATGTAGTAATTACGTTGTTGTTTTGTCTTAATTCTGTATATTCCGTGCAAAGTTACACATTATTTATAATATATGGAAATTTTTCCGGCAATTACGCTACTTTATTGACAGAAAAAAGGCAAAAGAAACGAATGCAGGTGTCTTGTTTTTTCCTGCTGGAAAACCAAGGAAAAAGGCATTTTTATTGTAATTTGTAAAAATATACAACAATTATTTGAAAATCTGTTTTGAAAAACCCCACTAATTGATCGAATATAAAACAAAACACAAAGCCACACAGACGCAAAACCGTGAAAACCGGGAAAGTGGATTTTGAGTCATGCAATCGCTTACACGCTTAAACACAAGAAGATACAGAAAACCTGTGTAAAGAAATATTATGAACTGCAAAAAACTGTAAAATCCACACTGATATCATTCAGAAACAACTAAAACCATTGATATATATCAAAGAAAACAGATTTTTCATCATTTTCTTTTGAAATTGTTTGCGCACACAACAAAAAGTTTATACCTTTGCATCGTCAAAAGGAAAAAAGGAGATTTCCAATGAAACTTCAGACGGACTCTGAAAGGAAACCACTCCGGAAAAGATTTCCTCTCTGACACTTACAATAGTGATTGTTTAGGTTAGTAGAATAATAGATTTAGGTTTTAGTTATTAGGTTAAAGATTGTTTGACTCTTGGATAACAAAAAGAAGACTGTGAAGTTTTCTTTCAATTTTGAAAAGGATTTTAGTTAAACATATTTTTTTCAATGCGCTGCAGCTCGTGAAGAGTAGCAGCGCATTTTTCTTTGTATCATTTTATTCGAACTTTGAGTTACAAAGCAAACTCCTGAAAATCAGGTTTCGCAACGCTATTTTCCCATGTTTTGAAGGCAAAAAAGCAAGTTTTCCACAGTTTTCACCATGTTTTTCCTGTCATAAAGCAGTGATTTCACCTTGCAATATCTTAGCTTTTACCTCCTAATAACTATGCTTTTACCTCCTAATATCTATGCTATTGCCTCGCTTTTGTTTTCCTTTTGCGACTGAAAAATCATAACTGTTTATTACTCTGACACTTACATTTTTACGCTATAATTCACGTATCTGAAGGCATTTGCAGTTTCTTGAATAGCAATCCAGCCATTCCCCTTTTCAGGACTCAGAGCTTGGACTATATTAACAATAAAAAGGTTGCTTCTGATTGCACGCACAAATATTTGAAACTACAAATGATGAGATTTATCAATCAGAAATATAAATCAATGGAAAAGCGCGAAGCATACCAACAATATCCATTTTATGAAAGAAAATAATAGGAAACTTTGCAGTTTCGAAATAATACTGTATATTTGCAAACAGAAACCGAAATTATAAGGATATGGATTTGACTCATAACATAATAGAATACGTAAACTGCTGTGTCAGTGCATTCGCAAATCGCTTCCAACTGACATTAGCGCAATCTTATGCATATTTGCGTAGATTCAAAGGAATAGATTTCCTTATAGATTGTTACGCAGCAGAGCACACTCTTTCTATAGAGGACGCAGTGGAGGATATTACGTTATTATGTCAAAAGAATGGAGGACGATTAGGATGCTAAAACTATATCACGGAAGTAATGTCATTATTAACGAAATAGACCTATGCCTTTCACGCAAAGGCAAGGATTTCGGGTGCGGTTTTTATCTAAATCCTAATGAGTCACAAGCTATGGAAATGGCTATTCGTACAACTCAAAGACAGAAAGAAGGGAAACCGATAGTAAATACGTTTATATTTGATGAAACTGTACTTACTGACGAATCTTCCCCTTTATCAGTAAAGGTTTTTGTAGATTATTCTAAAGAGTGGGCGGAATTTATTCTGATGAACAGAAAGAATCTGACATCCGCGCCGGCTCACACTTATGACATAGTGATAGGTCCTATTGCTGATGACACAGTAGGTCTACAGATGCGTCGCTATATGTTGGGCTATATTGATATAGACCGAATGATAGAAGAACTACGCTTTAGAAAGCCTGCAATCCAATACTTCTTTGGAACAGAAAAAGCAATAAGATATTTAAGGAAAATATAATGATGAGCCAAGATATTCAATTCCAAATAGAATGTCTCTCAACGGAATTAGTTGAGATGCTAATGCAAAAATATGGTTGGGACATGAAGAAAGCCCTCGATGAGCTATATTCTTCTGAGACATACAAGCGTCTGTGTGAACCTGCCTGTGGTTTGTATTACGAGGGAGCTGTATATGTCTTCTCTTTTTTAGAGAATGAAATAGAAACTGGTGTGGTAAAATAAAACATCAAAGAGAAAATTGCAAATAATCGAAACGCCCTGTAATGAAAATCATCATTACAGGGCGTTATTATTACTCAATAATGTAGTCAGGATATGAAATAGAAATACGTATTTCAGAGCATCTTGCACATATTTGAATTCTATAAAAAACTATCTTTTTGATTGAAGAACTCTTACAAGGTCTATTAGAAAGAAAGCCAACTACTTACTGAGATTTGACAAAATCCAGTCGCAATGCGCCTTTTCTGTGGCTTCGCTGGTCCAATGCTCGTTGATAGGAGTGACGAGAGACGACTTAGGACACTTGAGGACATTCCATACAGCGTAGCTGGTTGTAGGCGGACAAGTGTTGTCATTATATCCCCATGTCATGCGGACCGGGCACTTGATGTGGCGCGCGAAATTGACAACGTCGTAATATTGCAGGGTCTTCTCAGCGATATCATTGAGCACACCGATACGGTGCATGTGTGGATAACCGCCCGTTCTGCCCTTTTCACGGTAAGCCGCCATGTCTGCAAGGGCAGGATGGTTGGCACAGCAGAGCGTTACGCGACTGTCAAGGGCTGCCAAGACAAGACTTAAAGCGCCGCCCTGACTGCCTCCCTGCACGGCAACATTCTTGCCATCCCACTCAGGAAGGGAGGTGAGGAAATCGACAGCAAGCACCAATCCGAGATAGACGTGCTTCATATAATAATTATCGCGAGAGTCGAGTCCTTGACACAAATAGCCATTGACACCTGTATTAAGGGCTGTACTGATTTCCTTAAACTGCTTCTCCGTCATTCTTGGGTCGAGACCATGTATCTCTGTCTCGAAGCGTATGCAACCATTGTCTGCGTAATAACGATGGCGAAGCGGTTCTTTGATGGTCTTTACGCCAGCTCCAGGAGGGCATATTACGATAGGGCAAGCTCCTTTTTTGTGGGCTTTAGGAATGAAGAGATAACCATAGATGCACTGTCTCTGCTTGTTTACTTCCAGGCGCACGAGGTAAGCATCAGCCTTGTCAGTGTCATATTCATGCGCAGGATTGATAGTATAGCGGAGCGGAAGCGACTTCAAAGCATCCATTTCTTTCTGCCAAAAGGCGGTAAAATCAGCCGGTTCCTTGGTGTAAGGCATGATTTTATCCACAGAGAAGCCCACTTTCACATGATGTGAGGTAGTAGCGCCATTGATTTTAGCAGTCAGTTTGAGGTCAAGAAATCCAGGCTCACGGCGTGTTCCCATTTTCACCACTACCCTACCATTCTTCAATGTAGCCTTGCCACTGCTCTCAGGCTCCAGCATATCGCGGCTGATGGTGTAAGAAATCTCGGCATTCTGTGGCACACCATATTTATATAGTTGCACCTCCACTGACGCTTTCTCACCAGTCTTGTAGAGCCAATCGGCATGATCAGGCGTTGTAACCCATAAGAAATCACTGCGATAAGGATAATTTTCAGCGCACGCTGTGCTGACAGTCATCATCCATAGGACGACTGCCAAGAATAGTTTTCTAAATGATGTTTGCATAAAAGTGTTAGTTAGTTGTTAGATAATATGGTAAACGTACTACTTCTTTACAAAAAATATCAATAAATAAAAATAAAGAATAAACATGAAAATATATTTTTCTTTGTTTTTATTTATTGATATTTTATCTATTCTGCACCTTACATCACTCCTATCCAGCGGAGTATGTCATTGATATTAGCCATCACCATGAGCAGAAGAAGGAAGCCCATGCCGATATTTTGTGAAATCTGCAGGAACTTAAGGCTTGGCTGGCGACGTGTCACCACCTCATAAAGGAGGAAGAGAATATGTCCGCCATCAAGTCCTGGAATAGGAATGATATTCATGAAAGCAAGGATAATGCTGAGGAAAGCAGTCATCTTCCAGAAGGTAATCCAGTCCCAAACAGGTGGGAACATACTGCCTATGGCTCCAAAACCGCCGAGGCTCTTGGCGCCTTCCTTGCTTGCCACATACTTGAGGTCGCTCACATAGCCACCGAGTACGCCTATACCATAACTGCAACCAGCATTGATACTTGGCAGAATATCGTAATCCACGTGGTGTGGCTTATAGTAATGCGCTATCGTAGTCATGCCTACACCGAGCAATGCACGGCCGTCATCATATCCGAAGGTCACCTTTGCCGTGTCCATTGTTTCGGTGCCAGCCTTCTTCCATACGATGGTGCGAGTGAGCACAGCGGTGCTGTCCTTGGTGGTCTTTGCGTCAGCGAGGGCATCCACGATGCGTCCACTCTCGTAAGTGAAGGCATTCCATGAGTCGATAGCCTTGTCGTCAATCTTCACTATGACGTCTCCCTTGGCGATGGAGATCTTTGCTGCCGGTGTGCCAGCGATGACAGTATCCACTTCTGCCGGCACAAACGGACGGCAGAATACAGGCTCCGTCTTGAGCATATCGAGAAGATTGAGGTCTCCAGGCATAGCTATTGCCACCTCTTTGCCGTCACGCTTCACGGTCACCTCTGTGGCTTTGGAGATGTCACGCATGAGGTCTGCACTGAAATCCTTGAATTCTCCACGGTCGGAAGACATGAGGATATCCCCGTCCTTGAAGCCGAGAGCCTTGGCATCATCATTGAATTTCATGCCCATTGTCATGTCCTGAACGGCATAATAGTCGTCTCCGTGGAAATAGAACACGGCTGAATAGATAACGAGAGCGAGAACGAAATTGACCATTACGCCACCTGCCATGATGAGAAGGCGCTGGTATGCCTTCTTGCTGCGGAACTCCCAAGGCTGTGCAGGCGAGGAAAGTTTCTCGGCAGTCTGCGTTTCATCGATCATACCATCTATCTGGCAGTAGCCTCCAATAGGGAGCCAACCGATACCATACTCGGTTCCTACGTTGTCATCATACTTCTTGTTGCCTACGTTCTTGGTGACGATGCGGTCCTTTTTGCCTGTGGCAGAGTAGTACCAGTTCTTCACCTGCTGGAAGAAGTTTACGCCTTCGTTGTCACGTTCCGTGACAGGCTTTTTGCCAATGAGGCGACGAAACCAGTTGTCATAACTGCTCCAGAGGTGGAACTTCCAGTTTGCGAAGATATAGAAACGCGATACTCTCGTCTTGAAAAGTTTCGCAAATGTAAAGTGTCCGCCTTCATGAAGGAAGACAAGCAGCGTTATCGCGAGGATAAACTGCGCTGTTCTTATTAAAAAAACTTCCATTTAATTTCGATAGAATATTGTGATAATTTACATTAGTGACATAGTGTAATCTCCTATTTCCTATTACCTATTCCATATTACCTATAGAGAAAGGAGTTCGGAAGCGATGCGTCGAGCCTCAAGGTCGGAAGCGAGATAGTCGTCGAGTGTAGGCTTTTGGATTACAGTAGCCTTGTCAAGCGTCTTGGCTATGATGTCACCCATGTCGAGGAAACCACATTTGCCCTGTCGGAAAGCGAGATTGACCACTTCATTTGCAGCGTTGACCACACAGGCAGCATTGCCACCACGACGTATGGTTTCATAGGCAAGGGCGAGACATTGGAACTTCTCAAGGTCGGGCTCAAAGAACTCCAACGGGGTCTTGAACAAGTCAAGGCGCTCACCACTCATGTGAAGACGCTCAGGGAATGTGAAAGCATACTGGATAGGAAGGCGCATATCAGGCACTCCAAGCTGGGCTTTCACTGCTCCATCACGATACTGCACCGCACTATGAACAATGCTCTGAGGATGCACCAGCACCTGGATTCGGTCGGCATCAACGCCAAAGAGCCATTTTGCCTCTATGACTTCAAAGCCCTTGTTCATCATGGAAGCGGAGTCGATGGTGATCTTTGCGCCCATATCCCATGTAGGATGCTTGAGTGCATCCGCCGCCGTGACGCTCTTCATCTGCTCCAAAGAGAACTGCCGGAAAGGCCCGCCAGAGGCTGTGAGCAGGATTTTCTCTATCTCATTGCCATGGTCTCCCACGAGAGACTGGAAGATAGCGGAATGCTCGGAGTCAACAGGCAGGATTGGAGCATGATACTGTTCGGCAAGTCCCATGACGAGTTCGCCTGCCACCACGAGCGTCTCCTTATTGGCAAGGCATATCTTCTTACGCGCCTTAATGGCATGGATGGTAGGCTCAAGTCCTGCAAATCCCACCATTGCTGTCAGCACCATGTCAATAGGACCAGCCTCAACGATGTCACACAGCGCCTTGGCTCCGGCATAAACCTTTATGTCGGGACAGTCACTGAGGAGGGAAACGAGGGCGTCGTATTTGCTTTCATTGGCTATCACGACAGCCGCCGGACGGAATTTGCGTGCCTGCTCGGCAAGCAGTTCCACCTTATTGTTCGCCGTAAGGCAATAAGCTTCAAAGCGTTCGCTTTGCTCTTCAATGACTTGAAGAGCCTGAGTACCGATGGAACCGGTACTTCCAAGAATACATATCTGCTGTTTCATCTTGTCATTATGATTACATGATGCGCTGAAAGTCATCAAATAGGGGCTTAGAGATCGAGGAGTCCCTCCGGGAGGTTCATCCTAATAATGCGATTATCAAGGTCTATCTCCACCACCATATCGTCGGTGGCAGGGATAAGAGTGCCGTCCTCAAGTTCGAAAAGCGTATTGACGGTAGTGTCATCAATATGCGCAATGCGTCCCACCTCTTTGCCATTGCCGTCATTGACGATGGAGAATCCCACTATCTGCGCCTTTGACAACGGAGCATCAGCACCGTCTTCCGCCAGCGAACGGGGGAAGAACACCTCCGTACCTGTAAGTTCACGGGCACGTTCCTGGGTGTCAATATTGAGGAATTTGATGAGCGCCACTTCGTCACTCTTGAACCTGTATTCCTCCAGAAAGAAGGGAACAAGTATTCCATCGAGCGAGAGCACGAGGTAATCAGCATCCACACGGTCGAAGACATCATCGTCAATCTGGACAGACAGTTCGCCTTTCACGCCGTGCGTCTTGCCTATTACACCTATTTTATATACATCTTCTTGTCTGATCATATGCGGGTAATCTTTGCACCAAGGGCATTCAGGCGGGCTTCGATATTCTCATAGCCACGGTCAATCTGCGAAATATTGTTGATCTGGGATGTTCCGTCGGCACTGAGAGCGGCAATAAGGAGAGCTATTCCTGCACGGATATCCGGGCTGGACATACGTCCTGAACGCAGGTGCTTGGAGGAATCAAGTCCCACCACGACAGCGCGATGAGGGTCACAGAGAATGATCTGCGCTCCCATATCTATGAGTTTATCGACAAAGAAGAGGCGGCTCTCGAACATCTTCTGATGTATCAGCACCGATCCCTTCGCCTGGGTAGCCACCACGAGCAGCACGCTCAGCAGGTCAGGAGTGAGTCCAGGCCACGGAGCATCGCTGAGAGTCATTATCGTTCCGTCGATGAAAGACTCTATCTGGTAATGGTCATGATGAGGAATGAAGAGGTCATCGCCTATTTCATCGATATGAATGCCGAGACGACGGAAGGCATCAGGAATCACTCCGAGGTTCCTTATGGAAGCATCCTTGATGGTAATGCCATTGCCCACCATAGCCGCCATGGCTATGAAAGAGCCCACCTCAATCATGTCAGGCAGCAACCTGTGGGCAGCTCCATGCAGTTTTTCCACGCCCTCAATGACGAGAAGATTGGACGCAATGCCGGAAATCTTCGCTCCCATAGCATTGAGCATGGTGCAGAGCTGCTGTATATAAGGCTCACAAGCCGCATTGTAAATGGTCGTAGTGCCTTCCGCAAGGACAGCCGCCATGATGATATTTGCCGTACCGGTCACGGAAGCCTCATCGAGAAGCATATAGCATCCCTTCAGTCTGTCAGCGTGAAGTTCGTACACATCACGTCCCTCGACGCGTTCATATTTCGCACCGAGCTTATTGAAACCGAGGAAATGGGTGTCGAGACGACGGCGTCCTATCTTGTCACCGCCCGGCTTTGCCACTGTAGCACAGCCGAAACGTCCGAGCAACGGACCTATCATCAGCACCGAACCGCGAAGAGCGGCACACTTCATCACAAACCCATCACTGTGGAGATACTCCAGATTGAGATCGGAAGACTGGAAAGAATATTTTCCTACACCAAGCTTTCTGACCTTCACGCCTATATCTACGAGCAGCTGAATGAGATTGTTGACATCGAGGATATCAGGAATGTTGTCAATCGTAACCTCCTCATCAGTGAGCAATGTGGCACATATTACCTCCAGGGCTTCATTCTTCGCGCCCTGTGGAGTAATGGTTCCGCACAGCGGATGACCGCCTTCAATGATAAATGCATCCATGATGGTTACTTCTTCTTTTTCTTTTTGTTATTGGTCTGCTGCTGTTGCATTGACCTGACGTCTATCTTGTCGAATTTGAAATTGTCGATATCGAGCTGTATCTTGCCATCAGTGAAGCGTGCAAGGTCATCAGCCACTTTCTCCGCATCGCCGTTACCATGGCCATACATGAGAAGGCAGCGCTTCATCTGATTGGCAGTTCTTGCCACGAGAGTGTCCCTTTCCTCTCCCGGCTCCATGGTCTTGAGCCGGTCAAATATCTGGAAAAGGGACTGTCCATAGTGGCGTACATAGATTGTTTTCGCCGGATAAGGCACAGGAGATGGCTTTGACATGAGTTTTTCCTCTGTCGTTATCTCCACAGGATAGTCAATGTCGAGCTGGAAATTGCTCATCAATGCGAGGTGATCCCATAGCGTCTGCATACGGTCTGCATTGTTCTGGGTCGATGGAGTCATGCGTCTCATCGTGGCAATGATGGTCTCTGCGCACTCCTGACGCTCTTCTTTGGTCGGCAATGCTACGCAGTAATCCACCATTTGCTGGATTTCCCTGCCGTATTGGTTGAGACGTATTTTCTCTCGCTGGGTGTTATAATCGAGTCCTTCGATGTTCATCTTGGTGATTGGGGGTTGAGATTCTTCTTTTTTTCCTTTGTATTCCAGCCGGTAACGCGGCTGGCACAGTGGCGGATAATTGAGATACTGTTGGCTGAGAGGGCGGCTCACAGTGGTGGATAATTGAGGCACTGTTGGCTGAGAATGCTGCTCACAGTGGCGGATAATTGAGGCACTGTTGGCTGAGAATGCCGCTCACAGTGGCGGATAATTGAGGCACTGTTGGCTGAAAGCGCGATGGTTGCTGTGTCTGGAGTCCTTATTTCAGGAGATTCTTCGGCAGTTTTGCAACGTAATCCTTGAGATATGACGGCACAAAATAGGCGACATCCTCAGTCATTCCATTGTTGAAACGGCGCTCGGCCAGTGGCATCATGTTCTTGGCAATAGGGTTTATGCCTTCGATGAGATGCGCATTAGGATGATTTATCGCTTCCATGCACTTGGCAGCACCGTTTCCGAAGAAATAGACAGGATGCTTATCGAGCAGTTCTTTATACGTTTCTCCGTCCACAATGTCGGCACCTATCTCCCTGACAGGCTTGAGAGCACGGTTCCATATACCGGCATACACCTCCATACGGCGTGCATCAAGCATAGGGCAAAGCAAAGGTTCGCCGAGCCCTTCCACCTCTTCTGGCACCTTTTCACCGAGCAATACCGGCACACAAAGGAGCTCAAGAGTCGGCACACTGATAAGCTTTGCATCGCGACCATAGCATATTCCCTTTGCCATTGACACGCCGATACGCAGTCCGGTGTATGAACCAGGACCGCTACTTACCGCCACTGCGTCAAGGGGAATAAGGCTATTGTCAATGAAACTCAATGCTTCATCGACATAAACTCCAAGCTTTTCAGCATGGTTTGGACCGGAGAAATCTTCCTTCTCGTATATTATCGTACCATCATGGCTTACAGCCACCGAGCATACGTTTGTACTCGTTTCTATGTGTAAAATACAGGACATAATCCACTTTATTTCTAAAATAATGTGCAAATATACTCATTTTCCCTCTATTTTTTGTACTTTTGCAGAAATTTAACGAAAAAACAAGCAAATGATACTATCAATGACCGGTTATGGCAAGGCTGTAGCCACTTTTAATGAGAAAAAGATAAGCGTAGAGATAAAATCGCTGAACAGCAAAGCGCTCGACCTCTCTACACGCGTTGCTCCGCTCTATCGCGAGAAAGAGATGGAGATTAGGCAGATGATTCAGCAGAAAGTAATCCGCGGAAAAGTGGATTTCGCCATCTGGATAGAGAAGGATGCCGCCACTGAAGCTGCACCTATCAATGTAGCTCTCATAGAGAACTATTACCGTCAGCTGCAGGATGTGGCAAAGAGACTCGGGCTTTCAACCCTGGAAACCAACGACGCAAACACCGCAAGCGACTGGATGAAGGTGCTGATGCGTATGCCGGATGTCATGTCCCGCCAGGAAATCGAGGAACTTTCTGACGAGGAATGGACTGTGGTAAGACAGGCTATCGACGATGCTCTCTGCGCTCTCGTGAACTTCCGCAAGCAGGAAGGAGCTGCATTGGAGAAGAAATTCAATGAGAAAATCGACAATATCGAGGCTCTCATGCTCAGCATCGAGCCTTATGAGAAAGCGAGAGTGGAGAAAATCCGCACTCGTATCATTGACGGACTGAAGTCTATTCCTGAGATAGAATACGACAAAAACCGTCTCGAACAGGAACTCATCTATTACATCGAGAAGCTCGATATATCCGAAGAAAAGCAGCGTCTGGCCAACCATCTCAACTATTTCCGCGAGACAATGGCGGAAACTGAAGGCGGACAGGGCAAGAAACTGGGATTCATAGCGCAGGAAATGGGACGTGAAATCAATACTACCGGCTCCAAGAGCAACCAGGCCGAGATGCAGAACATCGTGGTAAAGATGAAGGATGAACTGGAACAGATCAAGGAACAGGTGCTGAACGCTTTGTAATAGATACATTCCAAATGGGTGGCATCTGTTATTCCGCCAACAGAAACCACCTGTTTACCAACATCATAACGTAAAACTTACGCAACGACAAGAAAATGAACTGCAATAAAACAGCAACAGAAAACACGGCAATGACAGAGTCAAAAGGCCGCCTTCTCATCTTCTCCGCACCGTCAGGCAGCGGCAAGTCAACGATAGTACAGTGGCTGATGAAGGAACATCCCGAACTGAACATGCACTTCAGCATATCATGTACCACCCGTGCACCTCGCGGAACGGAGCAGAACGGCGTGGAGTATTTCTTCCTCTCTCCTGCTGAATTCAAGGAGAAAATAGCGCAGGAAGCCTTCGTGGAGTATGAAGAAGTATATACAGACAAATACTATGGCACGCTGAAATCCCAGGTGACAGAGATGACTGAGAATGGTCAGAACGTGGTGTTCGACATTGATGTCAAAGGCGGATGCAACATAAAGCGCCAATATGGCAGCAAGGCTCTGAGCATTTTCATCCAACCTCCTTCAATCGAAGAACTGCGCCGACGCCTTGAAGGCCGCGCTACTGATGCCCAGGAGGTGATAGAGCAGAGGCTGAGCAAGGCGAGTTATGAGCTTACCTTCGCTGAAAAATTCGACGTGGTAATCGTCAATGACGACCTCGAAAAGGCTAAAGCCGACACTCTCAATGCCATAAACGAATTTCTGGACAAGTGAAAATAGGACTTTTCGGTGGGTCTTTCAATCCCATCCATAATGCTCATGTCAAGCTGGCAAGCACCATCTGCAGGGAAGCCGGGCTTGATGAGGTGTGGTTTATGGTCACACCTCACAATCCATTGAAGCAACAGGAGGGACTGATGGACGAGAAAGACAGGCTCGAAATGGTACGTCTTGCGCTGGAAAAGGAGCCTGACCTCAAGGCCTCCGACTACGAATTCCATCTCGAAAGACCATCCTACACATGGAATACCCTCCAGCATCTGAGCAAGGACTACCCGGAAAATGAGTTCTATATTATAATAGGTGGGGACAACTGGGACATCTTCCATCACTGGGCACACCATGAAGAGATACTCCGTGACTATCACATCATCGTCTATCCACGCAAGGACAGCACGATATACACTACGTCCCTACCCCATTCTGTCAGCATTGTCAGGATGCCGGAGATGGACATTTCGAGCACGATGATAAGGCAATTACTGCGCAATGGCAAAGATATCTCCCCGTATGTCTGCCCTAAAGTGGCTCAATATCTACGCAATAACGCCAAGAATAGATAATCATTATTATTTTGATAATGAATGGATGAAAACAAATGCCTTTCATTATTGCAGGAATAATTCTGATTACCAACTTATCAAAACAAAATTCTAATCCTTTTACCTACATGAAAGTTATCAATTTCTCCAAGCAGGACACCCTGCTAAACCTTTTCCTCAGCGAGCTCCGCGACAAGGATTATCAGAAGAATCCCCTTCTCTTCCGTAACAACATAAAGCGTATCGGACAGATAATGGCATACGAGATAAGCAAGACATTGGCATATAATGAAACCACAGTCAATACGCCTCTCGATGACATTGCAGTGAAACTGCCTACTGACAAGATAGTTCTCGCCACCGTTTTCCGTGCCGGACTGCCGCTGCATGAGGGCTTTCTCAGCTATTTTGACAAGGCAGAGAATGCCTTTGTCTCAGCATATCGTTACTATAGGGACAAGGAAGCCACGAAGGTAGGCATCAAAATCGAGTATATTGCCACGCCTGACCTCACCGGAAAGACGCTTATCATCGTGGATCCGATGCTCGCTACAGGCGGCAGTATGGAGCTTGCTTACGAGGCATTCCTATCAAAGAGCAAGCCGGCACGCACCATATTCGCTTCTGTCATCGCCTCAAAGACAGGTGTGGAATTTATGAGAAAGCACTTCCCGAGCGATGAATTCGAGCTTTATTGCGGTGCTATCGACCCTATTCTCAATGAGCAGAAGTACATAGTCCCTGGTCTTGGCGACGCCGGAGACCTGGAATATGGAGGTAAATTATAAGTTTTTGTGGTTTAGTTGCTCTGCTGTTCAGGCATAAGTATGCAGCAATCACATTCTGCAAAGCAACTAAACAACTAAACAACAAGACAACTAAACCTCAAAATCACAAAACCACAAGACAACAAAACCCACAAGACAACAAGACAATGCAGATTGCAAAAGGAATAACAAAGATATTCAGTTGGGCATGGTTTCCAATCAAGAAGAACGCCATGCTCATGCTTTTCATGTATATTCTCGGCATTGCCGTAGCCTTATCGGAACTTCCCACGTGGCAAGGAGCCAAACTCTACGACAATCTATGGATGGAATTATTCGCTGATCTCTATGCTATCTGCATCCTGTTATGCCTCATTCCCGAGAAGATAAGGCGCTGGTGTCATCTCATTGTCTATGCCATCGCATACCCGCTTGCCATCATCGACGTGTTCTGCTGGGTGAGATTCGGTTCCTCCATCTCCCCTTCCATGCTCCTTCTGGTGGGCGAAACGACCGGCAATGAGGCGACCGAGTTTCTTTACACCTATGTCACTCCCGACATTCTGACCACATATCTGGGGTGGATATTGCTCATATTGCTCTGCCATATCCTCGTCACCACTTTGCCGAAATGTAGCAGAGTGAAGGCGGAAGTGCAGTCATTACGCTCCAGAATGCCTGTCATTGATGCCGACAAGCGACTTTGGATTCAGGCCTATCTCGGCATGTTGGCGGTTGCTCTCCTTGTTATCGGGTGGAATGACACATGGACAAACAAGAAGTGCATCCACAGATTCTACCAATGCGAGACCGTAGGCGACGTGGAAAAAGACATGAACAAGAAGCCTCATGCCGAGATGTACCAGCCTGTCTATCGCCTTGTTTCCAGCATATTTTCCAACGAGCTCGTGGCAAAACAGCTCTTCACGCTGAAGGATGAAGCGGAGAAAGTGGAGCGGATGTCGCCTGAAGAATTAGGTATTGACACCTGCCAACTCAAGTCTGACAACATTGTTCTCATCATAGGTGAAAGCTATAACCGTCAGCATTCACAGTTATATGGCTACAATTTTGAAACTACCCCACGACAAGTGGCACTGGAAAAGACTGGAAGGCTCATCAAATTCAGCGATGCCACTACGCCATGGAACCTTACGAGCTTTGTCTTCAAGCATCTGATGACGACTTACTGCGTAGGTGATGATGGCGATTGGTGCAACTATCCCCTCTTCTGCCAGTTGCTCCGCAAGGCTGGTTATCAGGTGAATTTCCTCACAAACCAGTTTCTTCCTCATGCAAAAGATGCAATATACGACTTCAGCGGCGGCTTTTTCCTCAATGACGAAGTGCTCAGCAAGGTGCAGTTTGACGTGAGAAACGAGGATACTCACCTATGGGATGAGGACCTTCTGAAGGACTATGAACGCCTTGTAGCGTCCGACACGCTGAGATATGTGGTGCCTAATGTCAAGCCAAAGGCCAACTTAACCATCTTCCATCTCATCGGACAGCACGTCAATTACCGCGTCCGTTGCCCTAAGAAGAAGATGAAATTCTTCACAAGCAACTATAATCTGCCAGCTAATTCACCGAAGGAGGTGAAGAACATCGCTTATTACGACTGTGCCACATGGTACAATGACTCGGTGATGGGAGCGATAGTAGATAGATTCAAGGATGAGGAAGCCATCATAATCTTCTTCTCCGACCATGGTGAAGAGGTGTATGGACCGGGCTCGTTGCATCATTGCGGACGTACTCATACCACCAACATCACCCGAAACATTGCGGTAAACGAATACTCCATACCGATGTGGATATACTGTTCGCCCAAATATGCGAGAAAGCATCCAGACATAGTGAAGGCTATCCGCAAGGCAAAGGACAAGCCTTTCATGACTGATGCCGCATCACATCTGATTCTCGGACTCACTGGAGTGAAGACAAAATACTACCGTCCACAGCTTGATCCGCTCAGTCCTGCGTACGACAGCAAGCGCAAACGACTGATACAGCATGTGGTCGATTATGATTCCATCGTCAAATAATAAATGAAGAATGATGAATTTAAAATGAAGAATGATGAATGAAGAATGAAGAATGCGAGTTACACTTCTTTAGTGAAGAGTGAAAAGTGAAGAGTGAAAAGTGAAAAATCGCGCTGACGCGTTAATGCCTTTCAGTGTACTTTTCCCAGGTGGATGGCCCTAAGGAGCATAGGTAATCTCCTATTCCCTATATCCTATTCCCCATTCCCTATCTCCTATTCCGCATTCCCGACCCTTCTTTATGAAACATTCTACATTTCAATGCTGTCTTCATTTCAAGACGACATTCATCAAGAAAAGATTTTTTCATCAAACAATACATACATGAACGAGCAAATATCAAGGAAAGAAACGGCTGCGATGCGAGGAATAGCCATCCTTGCCATCGTGCTCCACAACTATTCCCACTGGCTTGGGAAGATGGTGCAGGAGAATGAGTATCAGTTTCATGTGCACAACGTGAGGCGACTGATGGTGGAACTGTCACATCCTTCATGGGAATTGATAGTCCATCTGCTCTCTTTCTTCGGGCATTATGGTGTCCCAGTCTTCGTGTTCCTCAGCGCATACGGCCTTGTGAGGAAATATGAAAGCACGGCAGACCACTATGAGAGCAGCGGGACATTCTTCTTGTCTCACTACAAGAAGTTGTTTATGATGATGATAGTGGGCTATGTCGCCTTCGTACTTGTGGATTACATGACGCCCGGTCCGAGGCGTTATGAGTTCTGGAACGTGGTAGGTCAGCTTGGTATGTTCAGCAATTTGTATTCAGACCCCAACCATGTCATCTGGCCAGGACCATACTGGTACTTCGGATTGATGGTGCAATTATATGCCGTCTATCGCTTTATATTGTTCCCTGGTGGCGGTTCGTTGCTGGGAAAGGTAAGCCGTCGCTACCATACTCCTATCCTTTTAGCCTTGCTTTTAGTGACTCTCTTGGGGCAGTTGGCATTCGATCCCGAAGGCGCAGCATTGGAATGGTATCGCTATAACCTCTTCGGCTCATTGCCAGTCTTCATTGCAGGACTGCTCTTTGCCCGCCATTTCGAGATGAAAGAGTGCACTTACACCTCTTATATATTATTGACAGGCATTGCCATGATACTTATCATCATGCTGAGCATGTGGTTCTGCACATGGATTGTCGTGCCGTTTTTCATCTGCATTGCCACATTGGGCTTTGTAAAGTGCATGCCTGAAATGGTTGTCCACCGCCTTTCATGGGTGGGAAGCATCTCAGCAGCCATGTTCGTATGCCATCCTATCACGCGAAAAGTCATCATCCCTATCTCCCGTCACGGTGAAGTGTTTGCCGGATTGCTGCTCTATATCGTCGCTACCATCATCCTGGCTATGATTTTCCGCAAGCTGTTGGCTTCGATAAAGCAATAACCGAAAACCAACAACCCACGACCAATAACCCACAACCCAATGAAAATCAAAGACATCGACCTTGTGAACATCTCGCGCTTCCGAGCCGAGCACATGGGAATGGCGATGCTGTTCGTCATTCTTTTCCACGTTGCCTTGCCCCGAAACGATATGTTTTTCGGACTCAGACGCATGGGAAACATCGGCGTGGACATGTTTCTTTTCCTCAGCGGAATTGGATTATGGTTCTCATGGAGCAAGCTGAAGATTGACTCCGCCGCCACTTTCGGCAGGGAATACCTGCAATTCTACTGGCGAAGACTCAAGCGAATATACCCTTCATGGCTGGTCATAGCGTGCCTTTATTACATTCCGCGCTTCGACGGAACGCATTGGGTGGACCTTTTCGGCGACATTCTCATCAACTGGGACTTTTGGATTCGTGACGAACTGACCTTCTGGTACATACCTGCCACGATGATGCTCTACCTCTTTGCTCCGCCTTACATGGAACTGATACGCCGTCACCCCATCTATCGCTGGCTGGTATTGGTGATGGTGATGTGGTGCATACTGGTGCAATGGGTGAGCCCTATCCATCATGCCGTGGGCCATATAGAGATATTCTGGAGCCGTGTGCCAATCTTCTTTCTCGGCATCAACATGGGAGAAATGGTGAAAAACAGGCAGTCGCTCGACGGTCAAGGCATCTGGATGGTGTGGATAATGTTCGCCATGTCATTGTGGAGCAGCATCTGGCTCGAACAGGTAAAGCATGGGCATTTCCCTCTTTTCATCGAGAGAATGCTCTATATCCCTCTTACCGTGACCACTATCATCCTGCTCAACCGCCTTTTCCGACGCACGCCGCAGTGGTTCAACAAGAGCATGGCATGGTTTGGGATGCTCAGTCTGGAGGCTTATCTCATCCATATCCAGTTTGTCCTGCTCCCGATAGAGCGTCATCATCTGGGCTATTGGCCCACATTCATCCTCACCGTAGCAATCACCATGCCGCTCGCATGGCTGCTTCATGCATCTGTCACCTATTTAGTGACGGTAAAAAATAACTTAGAAAAGAAATGGCAAAGAAAAGATACATCTTCTCCGACTTCGACGGAACGCTGACGACAAAGGACTCCATGATGGAGATTATCGTCTATCAGCGAGGCAGGAGCGGCCTTATCATCGCCCTGTTGAGCATTCTTCCGTGGCTGATGCTGATGCTTCTGCATCTCTATCCCAACCAGAATACGAAGGAAAAGCTGCTCAAGCGCTGCTTCGGCAATATGACAGAGGGCGAGTTTGACGCTTTCTGCCAGCGCTTTGCCGATGCCCACAGGCACATACTGCGCAACGACCTCTACCAGAAGCTGTTGCAAGCGCAAGCCGAAGGCGACGAGGTGGTGGTGGTAACGGCAAGCCCCGAGAACTGGGTAAGCCGTCTGGTGCCCGACTTCAAGGTGCTCGGCACGAGGATGGAGTTTGACGAAAAGGGCTTCACCGGGCATTTCCTTACCCGCAACTGCTACGGAAAGGAGAAGGTAAAGCGCATCCTTGCCGCCTATCCAGAGCTGGAAAGCCAGCGCAATGACTGCCATATCGCAGCCTACGGCGACTCCAAAGGCGATGCCGCAATGCTTGCTTTCGCTGACGAAAAGCACTTCAGAGACTTCTGATAGGGTACCTTCGCTTTGGGGATAAAATATCAATAAAGAAAAATAAAGGAAAAATATAATAAATATGGTATTATGGTAATTGACAGAAGGTGGTGCAGGTACATCCTACCGACCAAAAACCGACAACCAAAAACCGGCAACCTGTTTTATATATTGATATTTTTCTGATCTGCAGTCAGTCTGCCACTTGAAATAAAACGCCCTTATACACAATATCAACATCAAGGAAAATACAATGCTGAATCTATTCAAAATCCGCAAAGACGAGCGATGGCTCATGACGATAGCCACGCTGTTCTTCGCCATAATCAACGCTGTCACCGTGGCATGGTACTGGACAGACTTCTCCAGACTGACGGACAATTACCACAAACTGTTCGTCACAAAGTTTCATATCTCCGGCTTCGACCCGCTGACCTATGAGGTGATATCCCGATGGGACACAGCCTACAACGTCTATCGCCACCCTCTGCTCGCATTCTTCATGTGGCCGTTCCACATGATAAACAAGGGTCTCATCTGGCTTACGGGCGTCAACTGTGCCACCATCCTGACGGCATTGATACTCGTATTCTGCGCTTCCTATTCGGCTCTGTTCGTCTGGAGGATATTCCGCAACGTGATAGAACTGCGCCTCAGGGACGCTGGAATCATGACAATGCTGACTTTCTCCATGGCTTACATCATGCTTTCAGCCATGGTGCCCGACCATTTCATAATGTCAATGTTTGCCCTCACGCTGACGCTCTACATCTCCGGACGCAAGCTCAAAGGCGGTTCCGCGCTCAATATGTGGCAGACCATCATGCTCTTCGTGGTCACTGCCGGCATTTCCCTCAACAATGGACTGAAGATATTCCTCGCCGCATTGACCACAAGGCGCCGCAGATTCTTCGAATGGCGATTCCTCCTGCTTGCCGTTCTGCTGCCAAGCGCACTGATGTGGGGCTTTGCCAGATGGGAATACGGACACTTCGTGGGACCGAAATGGAAGGCTCGACAGGAAATAAAGATGAAGAAAAACCGCGACCTTACCGCACAGATACGCAAGAATGTGGAGGACACTCTCGGCACAAATGACAAGGCTAAGGTGGATGCTGAGGTGAAAAGGATCGTCAACGAGAAAGCGAGAGCGAAGAAAAAGCGTGACAGCAAGAAGATATGGAACGTCAACACCGGCAAGCCTTTCATGAAGGGCGAGTTCATGGGCTGGACAGACAAGACCACTTCCAGATGGGATGTGGGCGTGGAATGCCTCTTCGGTGAAGGCATACAGGTGCACAGAGACCACCTGCTGGGCGATGTATTGAGAGACAGACCAGTCATAGTAAGGTATGACACATCCACTATCTTCGGCTACATCAACTACATAGTGGAGGCTGTCATCGTCCTGTTGTTCCTCATCGGAGTCTGGATAGGCAGGAGAAGCCTCTTTCTCTGGACAGCGATGTCATTCCTCCTGATGGACGTGACGCTCCACATGGGCTTGGGATTCGGCATCAATGAGGTGCAGATCATGTCAGCCCACTACCTCTTCGTCCTCCCTATCGCCATGGCTTATCTGGTGAAAAGGGCGGACAGCAGGTATCTCTCCTACTCCATCTGCGGCATCTCCCTGTGGCTTTTGGGCTGGAATCTGTTTAATATAATGACATATTAGTATTGTTGTTTGGTTGTCTTGTTGTTTTGTTGATTGTAAATAATGCCAACTAAACCACAAAACAACTAAGCCACAAAGCGACGGGACTGAGGGGCTTTTTTAGCTTGCGGAAATTGAGTTTTGACCGTCAAAATCATGTTTTATTTCATAAACCATACGACGCATAACATTCAGATTATCAGCACCCATGCACAGCGTTAGGGTTAAAAATCACTAATGGTACACAAGTTTGTGGTCCACAAACTTGTGTACCAAAGCATTTTTTAATAATTTTGCGGACATAAAAATAAGAAAAACAAATCTATAACATCACTACTGGAAGCGACAAATTCACCGACAGAAGTACTGGCCGACCCAGTATTTGAGATGTGGTTCAAAAAAGAATATATGTAATGAAAGTACTGATACTGAGCACATACGAGCACACCGGGGGCGCAGCCATTGCGGCAGTCAGACTGCTCCAAGCCCTTCAGCGTAACGGCATTGAGGCAAAGATGCTGTGCCGCAGGAACCTGTCATGGTGGAAAGGCAAACCTCAATCATGGACAAGCATCATCGAGCGTGCCGTCATCTGGGCTGCAAACGGATTCTCAAAGCGCAACCTCTGGACCACTGACATAGCCATGTTCGGGCAGGACATCACCCGAACGAAGGAATATCAGGAGGCTGACGTCATTCATCTGCATTGGGTCAATCAGGGGTTTATCTCGCTTGGTGCCGTCAAGCATTTTATGGAAGACGGGAAAAAGATTGTATGGACTATGCACGATGCATGGAATTCCATGGGTATATATCATCTGAAACTACAGCAGAAGGAGGGATTCCTTGAGCGCATCGTCAGGAAACGCAAAGAGCAACTATACCATTCCGGACATATTCATTTCGTCACTTGCAGTCAATGGCTTAAAGGAGAAGCAATGACAAGTCCGCTCATGGCAGACCAGAACGTGACGACAATTCCTAATCCACTGGACACTTCCATATTCCAGCCACAGCCTCATCCTAACAGAAGGCGTGTGCTCTTCGTAGCACAAAACGTAAACAATCCGATGAAAGGCATGCGTTATCTTGACGAAGCCGCAAGTATAATCAATCAGGATACTGCCGACAAAGTGGAGATTATCGCACTCGGAAGAGATATTCCATATATCTCCGACATCAAAGAAATGGCTGAACTATATGCTTCTGTCGATGCTTTTGTACTTCCTTCTCTGTCAGAGAACCTGCCAAACACGATAATGGAGGCAATGGCATGCGGCACGCCATGCGTCGGTTTCAATGTGGGTGGCATCCCTGAGATGATAGACCATAAGGCGAATGGCTATGTGGCTCAGTATAAAGATGCAAAGGACCTTGCCAAGGGCATAAAGTATGTGCTTGACAACAGTAACCATGAACGGCTCTGCAAGGCTTGCATCGAAAAGGTAAAGACCTGTTACAGTGAGGAAAGCGTTGCAAGAAGATATATTGAAATATACAAATGTAACCCAAGCGAACAGCAATAGTTTTGTTCGATTTTTCCACTTTCAGAAAGCAAGCGAAAAGTCTTGTTGCAACCATCTGATATTCAGAACATTGCAATAGCATAGCTTTTAGGCGGTAAAAGCATAGATATTACAGCCCAATAACTATGCTTTTACCGCCTGATATCTATGCTTTCACGCCATGAAAGCTTAGCTATCGTCCCGCAATAGCTATTTCATTGCCTTATTGTTCCATTTTTCCTGTTCCCGTTTGGCATTAAAACAAAGCGGGATATGGACAATCAAGACAGGGACTTACTGCCTGATTAGACACCCACAGGTTGGCATTTGAAAGCATTACACAAACTTGTGTTACACAACTTTGTGCAACACAAACTTGTGTATATCATTTTTTTTACTTATCTTTGCACCGTGAATATATAAAACCCAACTCAACTTTCGCAAGCTAAAAAAGCCCCTCAGTCCCCACTGACGTGGGGAAGATTAAAACATCAATATAGAAAAATAAATAAAAAATAGAAAAAAATATAATTGTTTATTTTTATTTATTGATATTTTATTGCTGATTGTCAGCTTGATAGATACTTGCAAAACTTCAGTCCCCAATCGATTATGGCAAATCTTTCAAAACCTTTTGTCTTCGGTATTTCCGTCGATTCCAAGCATTTCATCGGAAGAGAAAAAGAGATAGAGCGCCTTTCTGCAAACTTCAGATACGGCGTCAACACCATCATGATTTCGCCAAGAAGAATAGGAAAGACATCACTTGTCAAGCAAGTTTCCAAGACAATAGAGGACAAAAACATCAAAATCGTACACCTCGACATATTCTCATGCCGAAGCGAATACGACTTTCTCAATATGTTTGCCTCAGCATTGCTGCAACAGACCTCAAGCCATGCTGACGAATGGAAACAGAACATACGCGATTTCCTCGCAAGGGTGACACCGAAAATCACCCTTTCACCCGACCCTACACAGGAATTCAGCATCTCGCTCGGCATCACTCCCAAGACTTACAAACCAGAAGAAATCCTGAATCTGCCACAACTCATTGCGGAAAAGCGGGGCTATCATATCATCATGTGCATTGATGAATTTCAGCAAATAGGCGATTTCCCCGACTCATTGACTGTGCAAAAGAAGATGCGCACTATATGGCAACATCAGCAGAACGTGTCTTATTGCCTCTATGGCAGCAAGAAAAACATGATGAGCGCATTGTTCCAGCAACAGAGCAAACCGTTCTATAAGTTCGGCCAGATAATGACCTTGGACACCATTCCTACAGAGACATGGGTGCCATACATCTGCAGCCGCTTCGCCACAGAGGGCAAGACCATCCCTGAGGACATTGCCGCGCAGATATGCTCAATAGTCAACAACCACTCTTCATACGTACAGGAATTGGCATACAACACTCTCCTACGTACCAGAGAGAGCGTCACGACGATGGCAAATCTGCAGTCTGCATTCAATGACCTGCTGGATGACAACACCACATATTTCATCGAAAAGACAGAAAAACTTACCAGCTACCAGCTCAATTTCATCCATGCCATCATCGAAGGAATACACAGCAACTTCGGCATGAAAGAGATAAGGGAAGGCTATCATCTCGGTTCGCCATCCAATATCGCAAGAATAAAGGCTGCACTGCAAGAGCGCGAAATCATTGACATCAATGACAAAGGCACGTTCGTCTCCGATCCAGTAATGGAGAAATGGATGCAATTAAGATTTGAATGGTGCTAAGTGACTGTAAAAAAAATAACTTGGTACAATTTGAGTGAAAAATGTACCATAATCAATATAAGGCTTCAACCTCATACTATAATTGGTTTATATGACAATAACGATAATTGTTCCCGTCTATGGCGTGGAGAAATACATCAGGGAATGCGCAGTGTCGCTGTTCTCACAGACATACAAGGAGATAGAATATATCTTCTGCGACGACTGCACCCCAGACCGGAGCATGGACATCCTGCATGAAGTGATGACTGAATATCCCGAAAGGAAGGTGAGGATAATCCGGAATGAGACCAACAAAGGAATCGGTGCCACAAGGGCATACCTGACAAAGGAGGTAAAGACAGACTATTTCCTGTTTGCAGACAGCGACGACATCCTGCCCCCAAATGCAGTGGAAATCCTCGCGAAAAGGATGAAGGAGACCGGCACGGACTTCGTAGAAGGCGGATATGCTGAATACTGCAACGGCAATATATGCAATGAAAAAGCACCATCCCATCTGACAGAAAACAAATACAAGCGGAAAGCATGGTGTCAGAACCTCATTCAGCCTAATGTTTGGGGAAGGCTGTTCAAGACCGGAATACTCTGGAAAGTGCCCGACCTCTTCATGGAAGGCATCGACTATGCAGAGGATCTATGCGCCATGATGCGCCTCATCGGAGTGGCTACACGCTCGTGGACCGACGAGACGGTGTATCTCTACCGCACTGACAACAACGCTTCCTACACCAAGAACATATCGGAGAAGTCACTGCTGTCATACGCCAAGGCGCAGGCCAAGATACTTTCCTTCTATCTCATGCGCGGGCATCTGCCCCTCGCCATTGAAATCGGCGCCCTCAGCACGCTGAGAGAATGCAGGAGAAACGGAATGGATATGCAGAAGATGGACGACATCCTGCAATACGTGCCGGAGCATTTCCGTGCGAAATTGCTCTACGCCATGTTCCATTCCACAAGAATACCGCTGACTATCAGCGACTATACGTATCGGGTATTCCGACTTGCTGCTTTGTGATTTTGTGGTCTGGTTGTTTAGTTGTTTTGTTGTCTGGTTGTTTTGTTGTCTGGTTGAAAGACTTAATTGCAATAAACTTTTACAAACAACAAAACAACCAAACAACTAAATAACAAAACAACCAAACAACTAAAAAACTAAAAAATGAGCGAATCGCTGAAACAAAAAACTGCCAAAGGCCTCTTCTGGGGCGCTATGAACAGTGGCAGCACACAGATACTCAACCTTATCTTCGGCATTGTGCTCGGGCGAATGCTTTCGCCTGAGATATACAGTGTCGTGGCTATACTCACTATCTTCGTGGCTATAGCCGGCGACTTACAGAGCTCCGGCTTCACCCAAGCACTGGTAAACATCAGGAAACCGGAGGACAGGGACTACAATTCCGTCTTTTCATTCAATGTGGTGATGTCGGTATTGATGTATTCCATCCTCTTCCTATGCGCTCCGCTGATAGCCGATTTCTACGACCGGCCTTACCTTACTGAGGTTTCACGCATACTGTTTCTCACCTTCCTCATCTCATCCCTCGGCATTGCGCACGGCGGATACATGATGAAGAACATGATGAACAAGGAGATGGCTATCATAGGATTCGTATCCCTCATCGTGTCAGGAGCCACCGGTATCACCCTCGCTTTCCTCGGAAAGAGCTATTGGGCTTTGGTATGGCAGCAGATAGCATACATATCTGTCAATCTCATCGGCAAATTCTACTTCGTAAAGGACTGGCGCCCGCGCCTTTCACTCGACTTCGGACCTGTAAAGCGTATGGCTCCGTTTGCCATGAACATCCTGGTGACCAAGATAGTCAACACTGTAAGCAACAATATCCTGACCAATATCTTCGGGAAACTGTTTCCTGACCGCCTCGTGGGCAACTATTCGCAAGCCTACAAATGGGACACGATGGCAAATTCCCTTGTGGGTAATACGGTAGGGCAAATCGCTCAGGCCGTACTGGTAGAGGCTTCGCCGTCAGACAGTTCGGAAGGAAACAGGGAACTGCAGGTGTTCCGCAAGATGCTCCGCTTCACCTGCTTTCTCTCCATGCCGTTGATGCTCGGCTTCGCTCTCGTGGCCAACGAATTCATCCTTATCACCATAGGCGATAAATGGGCGGGATGCGTACCGCTGCTGCAGGTGCTTTGCATCTCGGGAGCCTTCGTACCGCTTTACACCATGTATCAGAACCTTGCCATGAGCCAAGGCAGGTCGGACATATTCATGTGGCTCAACATCGGTCAGATAGTATTGCAGATACTCATCGTGATGCTGTTCTACAGCTTCAGCATGCTCATCATGGTGTGCGCCTACAGCGTTTTCATGATACTATGGCTGATTCCCTGGCATCATTTCACCGGCAGACTGATACGCTATCGCTGGACTGACGCCTTCAAGGACATTGCCCCGTTCGCCCTGAGTGCGGCATTTGCTATGGCAGTGACATATTGGGCGACAAACATGATAAGCCACCTTTACATCCTCATAGCCATACGCTTTGTCCTCGCAGCGGCAATCTACTATGGCATAATGAAGATGGCGAAGGTGCAGATACTAAAGGAATGTGAACAATTCATTTTCAAGAAACTGAAGAAATGAAAGAACTTACAGCAGAAGAACTAAAGGAATGGAAGCGCATCATCACCGATGTGCTGCGTGAATTTCATGATATTTGCCAGAAAAACGGCTTCAGATATTTTGCATGTGGCGGAACTGCCATCGGCACAGTGAGACATAAAGGCATAATACCGTGGGATGACGACATAGATGTGTCCATGCCACGTCCCGACTATGACCGTTTCATCAATTACTGCATGAGCCATGACCTCGGAGATTACGAAATGGCAGGGCCTCATATCACGGAGAACTACCCTATCCCTTTCATAAAACTGTGCAGCAGAAAGACCACACTGATAGAAGAGGACGACACTCCCTGCATCATCGGAGCCTACATCGACATCTTCCCTATCGACGGAACGAGCGACGATATCCAGGAAGCGGTAAGGCTGAAGAAAAGATACAACCGCATCTGGAACAAGCTGGAAGCCATCTCCACACGCAACTCATTCCCTGAATACATGGCCCTGCTCAAGACTCCACATGAATGGGGACGCTTTATAGTCAAGACCGTGGGCTTCTTCTTCCGCAAACCATTGAGGAAATACCTTCTCCATCTATTGGACAGCATCTCAAGGAAGCATCCGTTTGAGACATCTTCCAATATCGTAATCTATTGCGGAAGCTACAATGAGAAAGAAATCATGCCAAAGACTTTCTGTGAAGGCGACGACATCTCCATGCCTTTCGAGGACATAAGCATCATGATGCCATCCGGATATGATGATTATCTGACCCGTATCTATGGCGACTACATGCAGTTGCCGCCAGTGGAAAAGCAGGTGTCCCACCATTTCCACGCTGTGACAGACCTGAAAAAGCGATTGACAAAAAAAGAAGCTTTATCCCAACTGAGATAAAAAAACTGAATTAAGTGACGGTAAAAAAATAACTTGGTACGATTTGAGTGAAAAATGTATCATATCAATATAAGGTTTCAACCTCATCTTTTTGGCTATTTTCATCACTCTCATCGGTCATATAGCCCGCTATACTCCCTCTTCGAGTGAAGAAAATATCTCAAAAATATGAGGCTCAAATCATACCAATTTATTTTTTCACCGTCACTAAGTGGACATAAGTATATAAAAGCCTTATGCCACCTATTTAATACTGTTGTTGACTCAAACCACTCAGGCTCCGCAAGGAGATTGCTGGGAAGATAAAGATGATGTGGAATCAATATAAGAAGTAAGGATGGATATAACTGAGAATAAAATTGTTGCAAATAATGGTTCGTCTATCGTTCTATATACAACAGATGATGGCAATACCCAGCTTGAAGTAAAGTTGGAGAAAGATACCGTGTGGCTTACACAAAACCAAATGGCTGAATTATTCGGAAGAGATCGTACTGTAATAACGCGCCATATAAGAAACATTTTCAAGGAAGGTGAATTGGATGAAAATATCACATGTGCAAAATTTGCACATATGGGTACTGATCAAGATCAAACCTATGAAACAAAGATGTATAGCCTTGATGTGATTATATCTGTCGGTTATAGGGTAAAGAGTATAAACGGAACCAAATTCAGGATATGGGCCAACAGCATATTGAAACAGTACCTCATCAGAGGCTATGCCATAGACCAACGTCGCCTCGACCACTATGACGAGCTGAAAGATGTGGTGAGGTTGATGTCGCGAGCTCTCACTCTCCAAGACAAAGTTTCGGAAGGAGAATATTCTGGACTGTTCTGTGTAATTACGGATTATGTCTATGCCCTCGACACGCTCGACCGCTACGATTATCAGGCATTGGGCGTTGAAAAGACTACCAAGGAGGAAATTTTCCGCGCCACATACGAGAATGCCATGGATGCCATCAACACCTTGAAAGTGAAATTTGGCGAAAGCCGATGGTTCGCAAATGAGAAAGATGATTCGTTCAAAAGCAGCATAGGACAGATATATCAGTCTTTTGGCGGTGAAGACCTATATCCATCGGTAGAAGAAAAGGCTGCCATGTTGCTGTATCTTGTCGTGAAGAACCATTCTTTCAGCGATGGCAATAAACGTATTGCTGCGATGCTCTTCCTTTGGTGTATGGTAGATATAATCTCAGATATAAAGGCGCGTAGCGGCTCCTACGTAACTGTTATATGAGGTTATAGATACTATGGTAGGTGATGATGTTATTATTATAAATAATTATGAACACCTACTTATAGTTTTCTTCATTTTTGATTTCATGTCTCCTTCTTTGACTCTCCATCCCAATGCTTCCAGCTTGGCAGTGGAGAATACCGACTTGGTCACTACATTGTAACCAGCCTTCTCTGCATCGTCCGGCAACTGCATGATAACCTTCTTGCCACCGATATCTGCTATCATTTCAGCAAGCTGGCGGATGGAGATGTTGGACGTATTGTCCGCTATATTGTATGCTTCACCAGCCTTTCCATTCAGCAGGATGCACAATATCGCTGACACACAGTCATCTACATGGCACCATGACCTGAACTGACTACCCGTGCTCTTCATCACGATATCCTCGCCTCGCTGGATATTCCTGATAAACTGGGCATAGACTCTGTTGTCCGACTCCGTGAAATGCGGACCGTAAGTATGCGACGGACGAGCTATCACGCAATCCACTCCATACTCCTTGCCATAAGCGGCGCAAAGAGTTTCAGCCGCTCTCTTGCTCGAAGGATAGCAACTTCTTGGGGAATTGATATCCACATAGCCGTAATAGTCTTCGGTAAAGACTCTGCCATCGCCCTCTCCATAGACTTCTCCTGATGAGACAAAGAGGAAACGCTTCAAATCATGAGCGCGGCCATAGTCGAGAAGATTCTTCACTCCATTGATGTTTGCCAGCATCACCTCTACCGGATTGTTGGCAAAGAAGTTTGGCGAAGCATTGCTTGCGGCATGGATGATATAGTCAAAACATACATCCGAGTCCAATGGATCCGTCACATCATATTTCAGGAAATGAAATCTCCCATCGTCTTTGTATTCTGCAAAGCGGTGCTTGGCTCTCTCTTCATTTCTTCCTGCCGCATAGACAGTGACTTCAAAGTCACGGACATGAAGCAACATATCCACGAAAGCAGACCCTATAAGCCCGGTGGCACCTGTCACGAGGATAGTCTTTCCGCGTAGTTTCTCTATTTCAACCATTCGTCCTTACTTGTATGCATGAGTGCCTTGAGTATCTCAAGGTCCTCCACTGTCGTCACTTTAATATTCTTCTCCGAACCAGGAACTATGTGCATCTCCCTGCCTCCCACTTCCGCAATCAGAGTGCATGAAGCCACACTGTTGGTGATGCCTTTCTCCTTTGCTTCCTCATGGATTTGAATGATATTGCCCAATCGGAATGTCTGCGGTGTCTGGGTGCGGATAAGTCTGTCACGAGGTATGCTGGTGGTGGTGCTGAAACCGTCATCGCTCTCCAGTATCGCCTCACGACACTGGATTCCAGTAATGGCATAACCGTATGCCTTGCAGATGGCAATGTTAGATGATATGATGTCCTGTGACAGCAATGGTCTTACAGAGTCATGTATCAGCACGAGATCATCGTCTGCACAACCGCTCTCCTTCAGTCCATAAATGCCGTTATGGATTGACTCCATACCTGTGCTTCCGCCCTCGAATATCCATTTCAGTTTGGTGATGGAAAACTGGTTTGCATAAGCCTGCAGCACTGTGTCCCATCCTTTCAGGCATACCACCGCGATAGCGTCAATATCAGGATGACGCTGGAAACATTTCATCGTATGTATGATAATGGGACAACCATCTACATGCATGAACTGCTTTGGAATATCCTGTCCCATTCTGTTGCCGCTTCCACCGGCTATAAGAACTGCTATATTCATATCGTATTTTTCTGCAAAGGTAATAAAAATATAAGATTAACTAATGTTTTTGGCTATTATTCTGCTCTTTAATCCATTAAAAGATATTAAAACGGACTAACCATGACCACGGAATGTCTTTTTCTGAAGACAACCACCATGACGGTATGTCCGTAGCATCACCATCATTTTATGAGATAACTACTTATCAGATGCAGATTATAGGTCCACATCATGACGGTGATAACCAGCATACTGACGGTCAACATGATGGATATTGCCCTTTTTTCCTTCATCTTCTTCATCAGGAATGCTATGCTGATAGGATAGATGAATGCCCAATGCGCAGTCATTATATATACATCGCTGGCGGCAAAACGGAATACGTAATGGATGATTGCATCAAACAAGACCATCGACAATGTGGCTTGCATAAGGATGGAATGCCGTCCTGCCCATATTCCTGCCAACATGAGGAGGAAGAGAATGGCTTCTAACAGATAAAACCATCCATGACCATAATAGACGAATACGGGGCGATCAGTGTTGGCATCGCCGAGCAGATGGCCCTCATGAAGGAAGAATCCCTCGCCGAGAATGTTCTCATAGAGCAACGGCCAGCGGTCTATTGAGGTGTCGGTCCAGAGAAACAACTCGTTGTCAACGACCATATTCTGGTGCATCCGCTCTTTCCTCGCCTGGTTTTCTGCATATTGCTTGGCAAAGACGGAGTCCTTCTCGATGCGCTTCTGCGTCATTTCCTCTGCGTGAGCCTTCTCTGATTTCACGGTGTTGTCCACCTGCCAGAGGTATGCTCCGCCTATTATCATCGTAGGAATCAGATATATCAGGCTCTTCCTGAAGCAGCTGACCAGCGCTTTTTCTCTGCTCCTGCTCTCATGGCAGCACGCCACCATGTCGGCAAGCCACACCTTTACGCTGTTCGTCAGTGTCACACCGGTGCTGAAAAAATATACCAGCATTATCTTCAGGCGGTAGGTCAACGTGCTTTTTCCTCCGCTATTGCAGGTTATCCACAGTGCCACCAGCAGCAATGTCATGGACAGCAGCATGTGGTCAGGCACTATCGTCACCAGCATCACGTAGGCTATGGAGAAATAGAAGAAGCACATCAGCAGGCTGTTGCGCCAACCGAGCCCGACAATCGTGCGCATCATCTTATAGAGAAGGCACCATGCCGTGGTGCTCAATATCGCCCATAATGCTCCGACAATGATGATGGCGCAGTTCATATGTAAGGCAGACGTCAGCCATTCATTCAATGCTGACAGCGGCCAGACGAACACCGAGAGCAGCGGATGTCGCTCTATGTTATACAGCGGACGCCACTGTGAGACGGTGACATAGGTGAAAACGTCGAAGCCCGAGATATGGAAATACTTCGTAAAGGCTGACCAGAATCCCACCTTCGGATTGGTCCATACGTCATAATGGTATCCTAACATCATGGCATTCAGCGCAAGAAACACCATCATACCTACGCTTCCTATCGCCATCATCTCCCTCTTCTCTCTAATTTTTTCAAGAAATCTCATCTTTCCAATCTTCTATTGTACCGGTGACGGAAGAGAAACTGACTCCTATTCTGCGCACCGGACGATGGTCAGCAGCATAAGGACGTGCATATCCCTTTGCCTCTATCTGGCGCAATGCCTCTTCTGCCGAGCCGTCAAGTTTGAATTCAAATATATACACACCTTTCCCTGTCTCGATGATACAGTCGGCGCGTCCCTCGCTCTGTTGCTTCTCTGTCAGCACGATATATGTGCTCAATATGCGGAAAAGGAGATAGAAAGTATAATGGAAATAGCGTTCTTTCTCTTTCTCCATGTTCTTCCGACGCATGGTATATGGTATGCTGGCAAAGAATGCCGTCAGACTTTTGCGCCATGAGTCCAGGTCATCTCTCTGTATGGCACGCACCAGTTGGATGGCAAGTGTACCTGCCGACTCTTTCGTTCCGAGGTAATTGGAGGCTATCAGCGTCAGGAATCCTTTCTTTACCTCATTGTTTGGCAAATCAAGAAGGTAGGAATTGGAGCCTGGATCATAGTCTTTTATGGTCAGATAACCGCTCTGGTATATCATCGGCAACGAGCGCTCCATGTCAGCCTTGTAGTCTATGAACTCCGAAGTGTCATAGTAATTGCCCGTGAGTTCATTGAGGTTTTGGTTGGTATGGTTGAGCAGACGGATGAGATATGTCGGCGTTCCTGTGCGAAACCAATAGTCTTCTATGTCCTTGCGGTTAAGCGCACTGAGCAGACTGAACGGATTGTATATGTCCGTCCTGCGCTTGCTGAAATGATAACCGTCATAATGTCGCTGCAGCATACTGCGCATTTCTTCACGTGACACCGTCATCTCGTCCGCCATAGCGTCGATTTCTTCATGGAAAACGCTTTCCATCTCCTCGCCTGTTATTCCGCAAATGGCATCATATCTTGCGCTCATGCTTATGTCTTCCGGCTGATTGAAACCGCTGAACACGCTGACTTGTGAAAACTTTGTCACTCCTGTCAGCAGGACAAAGCGCAGGTCTTGGTCTGCAGCCTTGAAGGCTGAATAGAATCCCTTGAGGATATTCCTGTTGTAATCTTCTATCAGAATCTCCTGCCCGTTCTCGTCTTTTGTCTTATATCCCGTATCGAGGACATCGAGCAAAGGCTTGTCATACTCGTCAATCAGCACCACGCATTGCTTTCCTGTCTTGCTATGCACATGCTTCAGTAGGCGTGCGAAGCGTTCACCCGGACTGTAATTGCTGTCGCTTTCGTAGCCGTATTCCTTCTCCCAATCATCCACATAGCCGTTTATGAGGCATTGCAAGGTGCTTCCAGCGGTATAGTCACTACCATTGAAGTCGATATGGAATATTGGGAAACGATTCCATTCTTTCTCTTTTTCTTCTATTGCAAGTCCCTCAAACAAGGCTTTCTCTCCACTGAAATAATACTTCAGCGTGGATACAAGCAGGCTTTTACCAAAGCGACGAGGGCGACTGAGAAAGTAAACAGAGCCTTCAGTCACCATCTGATACAGCAATTCCGTCTTGTCAACATAGACGAAACCGCCTTCACGTATCTTCTTGAAATCTTGTATGCCGATAGGGAATCTCATAATGGAAATCTGTTTTTAATGGTGGTGCAGGATAAATTGTCTTTGACATTTTTTTATTTAGAAAAAACATACTAAGACATCAACCCACAATAACATACTCACCTATGAATTACTCAATGCTATTATATCAAAACAAATCTGAATGCGTTTCTGTTTCCAAAAGAAGAAGGGTAAGTTCATTATCATTCTGTTCCCATACTAATAACCAGTCTGGTTTTACATGACATTCCCACTGACCTTTATGGTTACCAGTTAACTTGTGGGGTTTATATTTTGCTGGCAGAACACCAGTTTCCATTAACAACACAATTACCCTACGTAGTTCATCCATTGGATAACCACGTTTCTTCATCTTTTCTATGCATTTATCAAATCTGCGCGTTGTACTAACAACGTATGCCATATCAAATATCCAAATGTGCAAACAGTTCGTCCGAGGTCTCAAACGGTCCGCTTATTCTACCTTTTTTCTTATCTGACATAGCTTCCTTGTAGCCTGCGGTTTTTGTTATATCTTTCACAGAGCGTTCACTTGTGGTATGAAGTATAGTAACTCCATCCAAAGCTGCAAGGATTTTTTTCAAACTGGAGAGTATCGTCTTGTTCTCCACTCGTATAGTCATTGTTGTCATAGCCATACAGTTTTTACCCGAAGAAGAACCATTCTTCTTCTGGTTGCAAAGATAATAAAAAAAACGGACTTACGGATAAAATTGCGGGATTATCTCCACTTTTACGCTGCCAAAGCGTAGAGAAGCGGCATGGAGATACAGCCTGTCGGCATGATGACCATAGAGATCATCGCCCAATATCGGCATTCCGAGTCCCTCTTTGCTGGCGCAATGCACTCGCAACTGGTGCGTCCTGCCTGTCAATGGCTGGAGGCGGATTATGGTATGTCCGTCTTTCTCGCCTACTGTTTCATAGACTGTGACAGCCTTCTTTCCGCTCTCATGATCCACTTTCTGGCGTGGACGGTTGAGATAATCGGCACTGAGAGGCAGTGATATGGTGCCTTTCCGAGGCTTGTCAGCCGGAAGTATGCCGTCGAGAAGGGCGTAATAGATTTTCTCTATCCTGGTATGGTCGAGGAAAAGCGCCTGCATCTCACGGTATGCCTCTGCCGTCTTTGCCGCCACAAGGACTCCTGATGTCTGCATATCAAGGCGGTGCGCCATCTTCAGTTCCGGGCAATCAGGGCGCATTTCGCGAAGTATATCCCAGGCGCTGCGCCGCGCTGACTTCCCCGGCACACTGAGCATATCGGCTGGCTTGTCGATGATGATTATCTTTTCGTCCTCATATACCACGGTGAGCGTGGTGCGTTCTTCCTCTGCCTCCAATGGATTCTGTTCCACTTCCATTCCCTGCAGCATCCATCGCAGTATAGGAGCACAGCGTCCCTGACATGCTCCCCGATACTCGGCTATGCCATTCCGGATGGTAAACTCCGCTATCTCAAGAGGTTGGAGGTGGTGAATGAAAGCGTATTGCAGCAGTTTTGGAGCACAGCATTCTCCAGAACCGGATGGCGGCACCATGCATTTCGACCCTGTCTCTCTTGCCCATTCCATGAATATGTCGAGGAGATTTTTCTCTTCTCCCCTTGCATTCAGCATCACGAAGTGGCGGAACAGCCATTGCTGCAATGCGTCGGAACGCTGCTTTCGCTGTCTTTTCAGTTGGGTAATAGCATCCTGCAGGGCCTGCAAAGCCTCTCTTTTCTCTCTCACCATCTCGTTCCAATGCGCTTTCTGACGGCGGTATTCGCCTTTCTCATGCTGTCTCTGGCGTATATAGACCGCCCGTTTCGCTTCGTCCTCCGGCATTGGTCGCGATGGTGGAAGAGCGGGTTTCTGCTTCTCAGCCTCATAGAGAGTTTCTCTTGCACTGCCCAATTCTTCCGAAGTACTGCGACGGTCTATCTCCTTGTTTATCTCCACTATCTCCGCCTCATGGCGTTTGAAGTAGCCGTCCTCCTGGAGATAGTCGAACACCGCCGGCACATAGCCTTCCCAATCGCCCTGTCCATTCACTTGTCCGGAGTAGGCCTTGAGCAACAAGATTTCTCCATTTCCGTCCTTTGCCAGCATCGCTCCGAACATCTTCCCTTTCTCCACCTCGTCCTTCCTGTCCTCCCTTCGCATTATGTCACGCACCATCTCCTCTACTTTCTCGCAGAGGTAAGGTGATGGAGTATAATAGAATGGATTGTTCATTGGTGAGTTTTTTTGATTAAAAGTGACGGCAAAAATATGAGGTTGAAATCGTCGGCAGATTGCTGACGATTTTGACACGACTCTGCAACTTGCAGATTATCAATGCCGGACACTCCTTCGGCAAAATCATCCGCTAACGATGAACTATTTGTGAGCAATGGAGCATAGAGCTTATAGAAATAACTCATATACTTCAAGTTCGTCGGTGAAAATCCCTTTGTCCCAGGCATTTCGTTTTTCAGGTCTTGACTCAGATTCTTATAGAATCCTGAACCGTAAGTGTTGGCATATTGCTTGGCTTCGATGTCTCGTCCCAACTTCCAATAGAAGTCCAGCAAATAGTTATTGACTGCGTATGATGCTCTGAGCCGATGATTCAAGAACCGCTCTTTAATCTCTACAATCCAGTCATTATAGTCATTGTTTGCATGAAGGACAACAGATAGATTTATTTTCTCTTTTGCCATAGTCTCATTTAAGTGTTACGTTGCATCTCATTCGAGACAACCCAGTCCCAGAAACCCCGGAATCAACTAAATATCCCCGAGATAGCGCTCAAGAGGTATGCCGCGATTCTTGTCCACATTCTCTTTGTTGACCTCTATCCAGTGGCTCAGGGTGTCCATAGCCATGCGGGCGGAGTCCTTTAGTGAGTCGCCACGCAGGAGATGACCATCGACGATGGCAGAGAAGATGTCGCCCGTGCCTGGGAAATGCACTGGTATCTCATCGTAAGTAAGGAGGAAATACTCATCCTTCTCATGATTATAGCCTGCCACAGTGTGCTGACCATCCACCAGCATACTCGTGATAAGCACCGACTTGGCGCCTATCTCACGGAGGCGGTCTATGAGCAAGCGTGTCTCTTCCTCTGTAGCACCTTCTGCCTTGTATTCGGTATCGGTGAGATAACACGCCTCGGTATAGTTTGGGAAGATGAGGTGTGCCACTCCGACCATCTCGCGCATGGAGTTGATGGTGGATGCGGTGACGCCATTATACAGTTTTCCTTCATCTCCCATTATCGGATCGACAAGGATGACGGTGCCGTTGGCGGCTTCCTCCCTGCAATACTGTGACACGATGCCTGCCTGTCGTTCGGAGGCTATAAAGCCGGTGGCTATGGCGTCAAAGGAGAATCCGAGCTTGCGCCAGACGGGGAACACGCCTTTGATATAGTCCGTGGTCTCAAGGATATTGAACTGTCCATAGTCGAGCGTGTTGCTCACCAGAGCCGTAGGGAGATTATACACGCTGTTTCCCATATACGAGAGGATTGGCAGCATTGCCGCCGTGGCTACTTTTCCATAGCCGCACATATCATTTATCAGGAGCACTTTGGATCCTGTCTTTGTTGTTTTTGTCATATTCTTAAGAAAATAAAAGAGACCCTCTCATATCCCCCTGTGAGGGGGAGGCCATATACGTTCTTCAGCTAGAGAGGTACATCGCAAATAAATAAAGAGACACCCACCTTAATGTAACGATTAGGACGAAACCATAAATAGCCAGTCCCTAACCAGCCTCCCCCTCACAGGGGGATAAGAGGGGGTCTATTCCGGGTCCACATCATAATACACCAGCAATGACTTGTACCTGTCATCCTGCATCATCAAGTTGACCGTATTGAGGATATATTGCCGCACTGCCTGTGGCTGCAATCCCAATTCAAGCTTCAGCATCACCTTGCGGATGAACAGCGTCTTGACTCTCGCCACTGCCGGTCTGTCCGGTCCCAGCACCCTGCCGCCGAGCGACTGCCGCAAGCGGTTGGCAAGTTCGATTCCTGCCGTCTCCACTGTCGCGTTGTCACGGTGCTTGAGGTAGATATAGATGAGTCGGGTAAACGGTGGATAGCGGAATTCGCTGCGCTCAAGTTCGAGGTTTCGGAAGAACGTCCTGTAGTCATTCTTCACTATCTGCCGTATCACTGGCAGCTCCGGATGCCCCGTCTGGAGTATCACCAGTCCGCGCTTTCCTTTTCTGCCCGCTCGCCCTGCCACCTGCGTCATCATCATGAAGGCATGCTCCCACGCCCGGAAGTCCGGCACATTGAGCATCGAGTCGGCAGAGATGATGCCCACCACGCTGACATGGTCGAAGTCGAGTCCTTTGGTCACCATCTGCGTTCCTATGAGCAGATTGGTCTTATGTGACGAAAACTCGCCTATTATCCGTTCGTAGGCATTGCGGGTGCGGGTGGTGTCGAGGTCCATGCGGGCTATCCTTGCCTCCGGAAATTCCTCGCGGATGATGTCCTCTATCTTCTCCGTGCCATATCCTCGGTCGGTAAGATGCGTGTTCTGACACTCCGGACACTCAGTCGGCATACGGTAGGTATAACCGCAGTAGTGGCAGGTCAACTGGTTTATGTTCTTGTGGTAAGTGAGCGCCACGTCGCAGTTGACGCAATGCGGCACCCAACAGCATTCCCTGCATTCTATCACTGGCGAGAAGCCACGCCTGTTCTGGAACAGTATCACCTGCTCGCCATTCTGCAATGCCGTTCTGATAGCATCGCGAAGGGCGGGCGAAAGCAATCCTTTCATCAGTTTTCTGCGTCGCAAGTCCTTGGTATCCACCACTTTTATCTCCGGCAAACGCAGATCCTTATAGCGTTGCATCAGCGTGACGAAGCCGTATTTCCCCTGCTGTGCATTGTAATATGACTCCATACTTGGCGTCGCCGTGCCGAGAAGCGTCTTGGCTCCGTACATCTGCGCCAGCACTATGGCAGCCGAGCGTGCATGATAGCGTGGTGCCGGGTCCTGCTGCTTGAATGATGCCTCGTGCTCTTCGTCGATTATCACGAGTCCGAGCCGCTGGAAGGGCAGGAATACTGCCGAGCGTGCTCCGAGTATGACATCGTAAGGATTGTCCGAAAGCTGTTTCTGCCATATCTCCACGCGCTCTGCGTCCGAGTATTTGGAGTGGTAGATGCCGAGTCGGTCGCCGAACACGCGGTGCAGCCTTTCCGTAATCTGCACCGTCAGAGCTATCTCCGGCAGGAGGTACATCACCTGTTTTCCCTCATCTATGGCACGCTGTATCATCGAGATGTAAATCTCCGTCTTGCCGCTTGAGGTCACTCCGTGGAGCAGGCAGACATTATGTTCCTCCCATTGCTGGTATATCTCGTCGTATGCCCGCTGCTGGTTCTCGTTCAGTGGCTTGATATTCTCCGGATGCGGCATACCAGACTGGTTGAGTCTGCCCACTTCCTTGTCGTAGAGATGCAGTATTCCCTTGTCACAGAGTCCCTTGATGCTGGCGAGATTGGCATGGGTTTCGTTCATCAAAGCCTCGCGCGTAATCTCCGCCACTGGCATTTCCGTCTTTTCTCCCGTGATGGTGTCCCAATGGGTGAGGGCAAGGAAGGCATTGAATGCTGCGAGTTGCTTGGGTGCTCTCACCAGATTGTTGAGTGTCTGGTGGATGGCTTGTTCGCTCTGGTAATCCTCGGAAAGCCCTACAAACACTTCCGTCTTTGCCCTATATGTGCCTTCCGTCTTCATTCCCGTGGGCAAGGCGCAGCGATAGACATCGCCGATGGGCGACATATAATAGGATGCTATCCAGGTCCAGAGGCGATATTGCTCAGCGAGCAGGACGGGTTTTGCATCTAAGACTGCCACTATCTGTTTCACTTTCTCCAGGTCAATACCGTTCTTCAGCGTCTCTACCACGCTTACCACTATGGCTGTGTATGTCTTTGTGATGCCCAACGGCACTCTCACCCTGACATACGGCACCACTTTTTCCTCCATGTCGTCAGGCACGGAGTAAGTATATAGGGCATCTATCCCAAGTGGCAATATCACATCTACGTATTTCAACGGCACAAAGTTAAATAAAAAATGCCGTCCAGCAAAACGATTTCCATTTTTTTTACTGGGTTACTTGTTTGGAATTAAATGTCAATTCCTATGGGTGCTTGGTTGTTGGGTTGGCAAAATTGTCCTTTGCCAATACCTTTTGGTCAAACAAACATCAATAGATAAAAACATGAGGAAAAATAGATAATGATATTTTTTATTGTTTTTGTTTATTGATATTTTTTGTTGTTTAGTCGTTTTTGCCTGGAAGGCAATACCGAGCGAAGCGAGAGTAACCCGGGACGAAGTCTCGGGATATATAACCCAGATGGGCGAGACTGTCTGGAAGACAGTACCTTCTATAATTAAATCCGTTCAATCCGATAAATCCGTGGTCGATAAAAAAGACTCGGAGGTTAAGACGAACACGGATTGAACGGATTGAACGGATGTTTTTCCATATTTTTGTTTATTGATATTTTTTCCGTTCTGTCTGGAAGTCAGCACCCAAAAAGAATGGCTCTTCTCAAATTTTAGTACATTTATGTATCTAAGTTTGAGGAGACCTTCAGTTCCAAGAGAGGGATGCCGGCC
>CAKQPF010000010.1 GCA_934256705.1 uncultured Prevotella sp. | reverse complement strand
AATTATGTATCGTTTGGCAACATGTTTTTGGGTTAGCATCTGCACAGCCCCCCACAGGGTTTGTCGGGTGCGCCGTTAAATACTGTTTTGTGAGGTTGTCGGCAGTTGCCGGCAATCTTGCTGTTATATGCCAGCAAAGTTGCTTACAATTGGCAGCAATCTTGCAGGCATTTGCCAACTATTAAATAAACCTAATTCTTTAGGTCAATAGATACAGCTTCTGTGATTATTTCATATATTTGCAGAAGATTATAATACAGAGCAACTATGGACTTAAAGTATGATGTTTATACCATTACCGATTTATTTCTTGAATAATAAAACAGAATAGTTGAGATTATGAAGGGAAATAAACCATATATCATCAAACTATGCATCGTTTTTCTTTGCTTTTGGGGCTGGATACTTACCAGCTCAGCCCAGAAGGTAGAGACAAGCGATTATTTCTATGTGCTCAATACCCGACAGGGCCTTTCTGATAATTGTATTCTACAGATGATGCAGTTGCCAGATGGCAGGTTGGTGGTGAGAACCCCCAAGGGCATCAATCTCTATGATGGAAGGCGTTTCTCCTTTATTCCCCTTCCTGAAGAAAAGGCAGAATGCATTATGAAATACAAGGGGCAGACGCATCTTTATGCCGATAGCCAGGATAGACTTTGGATAAAGGAATATCAGAAGATATTCTGTATTCTGCTTACTGAGGGGCAACTTCTGGAGCATCCCATTGATTCTCTGCTAAATAAAGGAAATGAGGATAAGATGAGGTTGAATCGAAGCAGCTCGACTCGGAATGCCATTCAGGATCTGTTTGTAGATAGCAGGAAGAATGTCTGGGTTGTTATGGGTGATTCGCTGCTCAATACGCAGGATGGCAATCTAATTCATTTGAAGAAGGAATGGGGGTGTCTGCAGGATCTGGATACCGATGGCAGACAGGTTTATGCTTTCATGGATTCGGGAAACGTGGCGGTTTTTCAGAATGATAAACTGGCCTATACCGCTTCTGCCTATTCTGCATCAGAAGTCCAGCGCTACAGAAGTACCTCACTCACCGTTCAGACATCGAGCAGACAGTTTTACCAGATCAGAACCGGACGTGATGAAAAGAACAAGACAGATGCTTCCATCTTCCTGCATTTTAATCCGGAAACCCGTAAGTATTCCAGGATATTCGCATGCAATTACATCTTGCATACATTGAATATGTCATCAGACAATCAGGCATTGATCAGCAGTCAGCATGGTTATCTGATGTTCGACTTCAGGTTGGGCACTACTCCACGCGAGGTGAAGGAATTGGCTTTGCCTGACGGAAAATCGCTCACCACGGGCATCAATACGGTTTTTCGGGATAAGGAAGGAGCCATCTGGCTGGGAACTTATCACGATGGTCTGATTTATGTTTCGCCTATGTTGGGTCTCTTTTTTACCATAGACCGACCCTGGTGGAAGTCGGGATGGGCGATAGCTGGCTTTGTGGCTTTCCTTGTGGCTTTAGTGGGCTTTATCACTCTTTATCTTCGTAGGAGGAAGAGTATAAATGTAATAAATACTGATTCTGTTAAAGATGAAGTTCCTTCATTGCCAGAGGATAGCTTGCAGCAGGAAACAGCCGAAGCTGTCAATCGGGAGCCCGAGCTGATACTTCAGGTGCGTGCTTTGGTAGAGCAACATCTGGAAGATGGCGAATATGGCGTGGAGCAACTGGCACAGGATCTCTGCATGGAGCGGACGGGACTCTATAAAAAGTTGACGACTCTAACCGATACTACTCCTGTGGCATTTATCCGCAGCATCCGCCTTCGTCGTGCAGCTGCCTTGCTTCAGGAAGGAAAGTTCACCGTGAATGAAATTGCCGAGCGAACGGGCTTCAGCTCGCCCAGCTATTTCACCAAGTGTTTTAAGAAGGAATTTGGCGTATTGCCTTCTGAATATAGATGAATTATGCCGGAATAGCCCTGAAAAGGGGGCTTCCCTGGTATGATTCAACAAATGTACCACCAGAATCTTCATTTGTTTTATCCCTTTTTCACCATTTAGTATTACTTTTGTAACCGAAATACAATATTATGTGTTTGGAACTGGACCAATCATAAACCCTCTAATAAACTAAACAAAAGTATGCTAAAGAAATTATCTTTCATTGCCCTTTTGGGCATCGCTGCCGTTGGTGTTCCAAGTGAACTCTGCGCCAAGAATGTAAAGGTGGCAGGCACCCAGAAAGGTATGGCTACAAAGTCCATCACCCGTCAGGTGGCTCAGCAGAATGTAACCATCGAATTCTATTCTCCATCCATCGTCCGCATCTTGAAATCTGATGCTGGACTTGGTGCTCCTGTTCAGAAGAAAAGCTATTCTGTCATCTTGAAACCTCAGCAGATGAAGGGCGTTCAAATACAGGAAAACGGTGATATTGCAAAAATCAATTCTAATTTTATTTCCGTTGAACTGAATCAGCAGACTGGCGAAATCCGCTTTCTTTCGAAGGATGGAAAGCTGCTGCTTACCGATACGAAGACCCGTCTGGAAGCTCGCAAGGATGAAGCCAACAAGGGCAAGTACCGCATAGAGCAGGACTTCCGTCTTGCTGATGACGAGGCAATCTATGGTCTGGGACAGTTGCACGATATTCACATGAATCAGCGTGGCCGCCAGAATATCGTACTCTGGAATAATAATACTTATATCGCCATCCCTTATTTCACCAGCGAGAAGGGCTATGGTCTTTACTGGGACAATGCTGGAAAAACCTATTTCAATGATGTAGTAGCATCCAAGAACAATAGCAACCAGCCATCATGCACTTCCTTCACCAGTGAAGTGGGAACCTGCGCCGACTACTATTTCATGTACAAGGATGGTACGCAGGATGGAGTCATCGCCAGCATCCGAGAACTGACCGGACAGGCTACGATGTTCCCGAAATGGGCGATGGGCTTCTGGCAATGCCGCGAACGCTATAAGACCAGCGATGAACTGGCTGGCGTATTGGATAAGTATCGCGAACTGAAGATTCCTACTGATGCCATCGTGCAGGACTGGCAGTATTGGGGATGCGACTCCAACTGGAATGCGATGAAGTTCCAGAACCCATATTATATAAATAAGGTGGGCGACCCAGCCTATGCCAAGTATCTTCCTACCGATATGAAGCGGATGAAGGCACAGGGAGAACCACGCCTGAAGAGTCCGGAAGAGATGGTGAAGTATGTTCATAAGAACGATGCCCATCTGATGATTTCCATCTGGGCAAGTTTCGGTCCTTGGACAGAGCAGTATCGTGAACTGAAGAAGATGAATGCCCTCCTTCCTTTCGATACCTGGCCAAAAAACAGTGGCGTGATGCCATACGATGTCTTCAATCCGAAGGCTCGCAACCTCTACTGGAAGTATCTTACTCATCTCTACCAGATGGGCTTCGATGCCTGGTGGACCGATTCTACGGAGCCAGACCATTTTGAGAAACCGGGCGATGAGAACTATCAGACCTACGACGGTTCATGGCTGGGCGTGAAGAACGCCTTCCCATTGTTGCACAACAAGAGCATCTACGAGCATCAGAGAGCGATGAAGGGCAATGAAAAGCGTTCGCTCCAGATGACCCGAAGCGGCAGTTTCGGTATTCAGCATTATGGCACCATCTGCTGGAGCGGTGATGTGGTAGCTTCCTGGAACGAGATGAAGAATCAGATTCCATCGGGCTTGAACTTCTCGCTCTGCGGTATCCCATTCTGGAATACCGACCTAGGTGGTTTCTTCTACTGGGAGTTTGAACAGAATCCAAAGAACCCTGCCATTCAGGAACTGCAGACCCGCTGGATGCAGTGGGGAACCTTCATGCCATTGATGCGCAACCACTGTTCTTCGCCGATGGTAAGCGAACTGTATGAATTCGGAAAGCAGGGCGACTGGGCTTATGATGCCATGATTAAGGCCATCAAGCTGCGCTATCGCCTTTTGCCTTATATCTACAGTACGGCTGGCGACTGTGTACAGAATAGCGGAAGCATGATGCGTGCCCTGGTAATGGATTATGCGGCAGATAAGAAGGCTTCCCGCCTGAACGATGAGTATCTCTTCGGCCGCAACATCCTGGTGAAGCCGGTAACCGATCCTTTATACACCTGGAAGGATAAGGAGAAGAAGGGCCATACCATCTATCCTGATGTAAGGAAGGCAGCTGCGCCTGTGAATGTTTACTTGCCAAAGGGTAATAAATGGTATGATTTCTGGAGCAACACCCAGTATGAGGGTGGTCAGGATATCCAGCGCCTTTGTCCTATCGACATCATGCCTGTATTCATCAAGGCAGGTACCATCCTGCCATTCGGTCCTGAAGTGCAGTATAGTTCAGAGAAGCCTTGGGATGAGCTGGAAATCCGTGTCTATCCTGGTGCAGACGGTTCGTTTACGCTCTATGAGGATGAGGGCGACAACTATAATTACGAGAAGGGTAAATTCTCTGAAATCCAGTTTGTTTGGAATGAAGCAGACCGTACCCTGAGCATCGCTCCACGTAAGGGCAGCTATAAGGGAATGCTCCAGCATCGCAGATTCCACATCGTACTGGTGAATGCCAATAGTGGTGCGGGCGATCAGCCTATGCAGGCAAGCAAGAGTGTGGAATATGACGGAAAGGCTGTAAAGATACAGCTGTAAGTGTTACATAATATAAAGTACTGAGTCCACTTAAAAAAGTCATTTTTACAAAAACGTGCCATTGATTGTCAATAAGTTACAATGATAAAAAATATGATTCGGGACTTTTTCAAGTGGACTCAGTAAATTATGAATTATGAATTATAAATTATGAATTCTGAACTAACCTTGCGCCCAGCGACAAGCGCAGACGCAGAATTTGTCGCTAAAGTAGTGATTATGGCTCTCCACATGGATATGGAAGGAGAAGAGGGGGCTGAGCTCCTGCGCCACGTTACCGAACTCGTAATGGATGAAGGCACGCTCTACCACTGGTCGAGAGCGGTGGTGGCTGACGGCATAGGTGCCATCGTGGCTTACGATGGCAAGGACTATCATGAGCGCCGACTCAAGACTTTCTCATTCATCTGCAGCGACGGCAAGCCGATAATGGATGATGTCAGCGGACTTCTGGCACAGCCTGACGAGACTTCCGAGGGCGAATATTACCTCGACAGCCTCGCTATCATGCCGGAACATCGCGGCAAGGGATATGGCAGCGCGTTCCTGCTGGATGCCGTGAAGAAAGGCAGAGAGAAGGGACTCAAGCCTGCACTGCTCGTGGATCCTGCCAACACCGGCGCGGTAAGGCTATATAAGTCGCTCGGCTTCGATGGCACTGACACCATGTTCGTCTTTGGACTCGACTTTCTGAAGATGTATGCGGGCCTTTTAAATGAAGAATGAAGAATTCTTTAAATGAAGAATGAAGAGTGAAGAATGAAGAATGGGAAGTTACTTTTTCTTATTTAGTGAAAAGTGAAAAGTGAAGAGTGAAAAGTGAAAAATCGCGCTGACGCGGGTGGGGCTTTACAGATAATAGGGAATAGGAGATTACCGTTGCTACTTGTGGTTTCTCGCTAATGCGATTAACTCAAGCGAACAAACGTAATCTCCTATTCCCTATTACCTATTACCCATTACCTAACAAACGTAATCTCCTATTACCTATTCCCTATTACCTACCAATATAAATGTTACAAGGGGAAAAGTATATGTTACAATTTCAAAAGTCCTTTCTTTGACATTTCAGATAATATTAGTAATTTTGCACCTGGCTTTGGTTACTACACCGACAATGTATTCTCAAGCCGACAACACAATCGATTCTATCCAATTAAAACAATAATCTATGAAACTTAACGACATCATCTCAGGCAACCTCAACGCTGCTGAATGGGAAGCGAAAGGCTATGAGCTTCCGCGATTTGACATCAATGCTGTGGCTAAAAAGACCCATGACCAACCTACATGGGTGCACTTCGGAGCAGGAAACATATTCCGCGCTTTCCCTGCAGCCATACTCAATGATGCCCTCAACACCGGCAAATACGACCGCGGAGTAATCGTGGCTGAAAGCTTCGACTATGAAATCATAGACAAGGCTTACCGCCCTTACCACAATCTCTCGCTCCTCGTGAGCCTCCAGTCTAACGGAACTATTGAGAAAAAAGTAATCGCTTCCGTCACCGAAAGCCTCAAGGCTGACAAGCAGTTTGGCGATGACTGGGCTCGACTCGTGGAGATATTCCAGGCTCCAAGCCTGCAGATGGTCACTTTCACCATCACGGAGAAAGGCTATTCATATAATGAAGCCGATCTGAAGCGTGGTCTTGACGCTGTCTTTGCTATGGGAAAGCTCACCGCCCTGCTCTATGAGAGATACAAAGCCGGCAGACTTCCACTCACCCTCCAATCCACAGACAACTGCTCCCACAATGGCGACCACGTCAAGAAGGGTGTCAAGGCATACGCTGAACAGTGGACTAAGGACGGCATTGTGGAGGCTGGTTTCCTCGATTACGTCAATGACGGCAGCAGGATTTCCTACCCTTGGTCAATGATCGACAAGATTACGCCTCGCCCACACGAGAAGGTTCAGGCCATGCTTGCCGAGGATGGGTTTGAAGACAACAACACCATCATCACCGAGAAGCATACCTTTACCGCTCCTTTCGTCAATGCAGAGGAAGTGCAGTACCTCGTATGTGAGGACGATTACACCAACGGTCGCCCGCCACTCGAACTGGGAGGTGCCCTCTATACCACCCGTAAGACGGTCGATGAGGTGGAGACCATGAAGGTGACCACCTGCCTCAATCCGCTCCATACCGCCATGTCCATCTATGGATGTATGCTCGGCTACACGCTTATCTCCGCCGAAATGGCTGACGAAGACCTCCGCGCCTTCATCCAGAAGATAGGATATATCGAGGCTATGCCTGTGGTGACAGACCCTGGCGTGCTCAATCCTTACGAGTTTATCGGCACCGTCATCAACAAGCGACTGCCTAATCCTTTCATGCCGGATGCCCCTCAGCGCATCGCTACCGACACCAGCCAGAAGCTCCCTATCCGCTTCGGCGAGACCATCAGGAAGTATATTGCCCGCGGTCTCGACACCAGCAACCTCATCCTCATCCCTCTTGTGCTCGCCGGATATGCCCGTTACCTCAAGGGACTCGATGATTCATGCCAGCCTTTCGAGCCTTCCACCGACCCGCTGCTCGCCGAACTGCAGGCCATCGTTGCGCCTCTCGAAGTGGGAAAGGCAGACCAGGACTTCTCATGCCTGAGGAATCTCTACTCCCGCAAGGACGTCTTCGGTCTCGACCTCTACGAAGCCGGCTTCGGAAACCTGATAGAAGGCATGGTGAAGGAGCTCTTCGCCGGTCCTGGCGCTGTCAGAAAGACGCTGCATAAATACGTAAGCGCAAGATAAAAGCCACCGTGTCGGGCGCGTCACCGCCCGATAATATCATAACTATAACAAGAAAAAACAATGGAAAGAACATGGAGATGGTTCGGCAAGAAGGATAAGATTACCCTTGCCCAACTGAAACAGATAGGCGTGGAAGGCATCGTGACAGCACTGCATGACGTGCCGCTCGGAGAAGTATGGACCCGCGAGAAGATACACGAACTCAAGGAATACATCGAGTCTTACGGCATGAAATGGAGCGTGGTGGAGTCTCTTCCTGTAGTGGAGACCATCAAATATGCCGGTCCTGACCGCGACCATCAGATAGAAGTATATAAGCAAAGCCTGAGAAACCTCGGAGAAGAGGGCATCAAGTGCATCTGCTACAATTTCATGCCGGTGCTCGACTGGGCACGTACCGACCTCACCCACGACAATCCCAACGGCGCCACAAACCTCTATATGGACTGGGGCACCTTCGCTTATTTCGACATATATATCCTCCAGCGTGAGGGAGCACGCGAGGATTGGGCTGAATTCTCAAAGAAACACAAGTGGGGACGCGACCTCGTGGCTGAAGCAGACGAGATGAAGAAGTCCACTACTCCTGAGCAGGACCACGCCCTCGTGGAGAACATCATCATCAAGACGCAGGGCTTCGTCTCTGGAAACTTCAGCGAAGGCGACGCCGCACCGGTGCAGAAATTCCGCGATCTCCTCAAGCTCTACGACGGAATAGACAAGCATCAGCTGCAGCAGAACATGAAATACTGGCTCGAAGCCATCATGCCGATATGCGAAGAGTATGACATCAACATGTGCGTACACCCTGACGACCCTCCTTATCCTGTCTTCGGACTCCCTCGCATCATAGGCAGTGCTGAGGATATCCAGTGGATGCTCGACGCTGTGCCAAGCAAGCACAACGGTCTTACATTCTGCGCAGGCTCCTTCTCTGCGGGAGAGCACAATGACTGCGTGGCTATGGCAAAGCAATTCGCTGACCGCACCCACTTCGTTCACCTCCGTTCATGCCACATCTTCCCTGACGGCAACTTCACCGAAGCATCACATCTCGGCGGAAGAGGCCACCTCATCGAGTTGTGCCGCATCTTCGAGAAGGCAGAACAGGAAGGCAAATGCAATTCCGGCAGACGGCTCCCGATGCGTGTGGACCATGGAATGACGTTCACAGACCAGCCCGGTGGCGTGTTCGACGAGAGCAACCACGGACACAATGCAGGCTATACGCTCCTCGGACGCATGTTTGCCATGGGACAGATACAAGGCGTTATCGCCACAGTGGATAGCGAACTGGGCATAGAATACAAGCAGCCTGGCTTCTACGACTAAGCCCATCCCCACCCTTTCGCCGCTATTCCAACGGCTTCCACCGCTATTCCCACGGCTTTCACCGCTGGATTCCAGTGAAGCCCATCCCCCATTTACCGTCAGTTCGCCACTGTACCAACGGCTTACACCGTTGGTTTCCAGATAAATCAAGCCCAGAGCAAGTCTCCTTGCCCTGGGCTTTTCTGTGCGGAAATGACTTTCGTCTATATGAAAATCTTAGTCTCTGAAGAAGTCGTCGCCATAGTCGAAGAAACCGTTCTCCTTAGCACCCCATGAATCATCACCACCTGGGAGAGGGTTGTTAGGATCCTCTTCTATAACACCGAACCCAGGTTTATCGCCTGTTGGACACCAACGGCTGACTTGCACCATCATGTCCTCTGACTCATTATGAATAACGTCGATGAGCGGAGTGACATATTGTTTCTTTCTCATATTGTTGTTCATATTGTATATATGTGTGTCTTTTTGAGTTATTTTACGATCACTTTCTTGTTGTTTATGATATATATGCCCTTTGGCAGGCTACCGCCATTGCGCTGATTCATGCGCATACCACTGATGCTGTAGATGCCTTTCGCTCCAGTCAGTGCATTTTCCTCAATGACACGTATGCCGGTAGAGGCTTCATCAAACGGCTTGCTGAATGCCATCTGCAGCGAGAAGCCTGCCGGCTTTGACCCTGCTGAAGGGTTTTCCTCAAGCCAGCAACGGTATGCTTTCACATTATGCTCCCTGGCTGTGTGATACAAATCGCCACCATTAAGCATATAGGAGCCAGTAGGAACCGCTGTAGGTCTCTCGTAAGAGCCGTAATGGGTCATCACTGTGCAGTTGGCCTTGTCATCATATATGAGTTTGGCAGTCTGGTCAGTGTAATTGATTCCAGTAACCGAATACACCGGACCAGTGATAATCTTCACGATATTATCTCCAGTGTTGTATGTCTTGTTCTCCACCATCTCAGGATCCTTTTTAGGACAGATGATGTAAGGAACATTGGCTTCGAGGACAACTCCATTCGTCTCTGATGTGATAGGTTCAAAGAGAATGTATCTGCCTTCCACCTTATCATACTTTGAGATAAGCGTTCCATCACCGAAAGCAGCAGCCAACTGCTTTGCATTCATACTTACAGGGAGTATCAATGAGTTCCATTTTTCCTTGTTGAATGTGCGGTGGAACACCAATCTTGCTTTCTCAAAGTTTCGCTTCTCATTGAGAGTGGAATCCTCATCGAGCACCAGAAGTTTCTCATTGCAGTCTGGCAAAGTGCCATCTTCATTGACGCTTGAGCAGATAGCAAATCCCTGTATCTGAATATTTCCCAAAGCACTTGCCACGTTTGCCTGCGTGATGCGTACTTGATTAAATGGTTTCTCAGGCTTGAGCATTGCGTAACTGCTGCCTCCTTCTGATATGACATCAGCACCGAGAACGTTCCAGTTTGTCAGTTCTTCCTGTAGATTTCCATCAAGATAGGTGGCAAGTTTCAGTCCATCGCCCAGTTTCACATCAAGTCCCAACTTGAGTTTGCTTGTCACCATGACGATAGGCTGTCCCGGATTTACCTTCCTGCCGATGTTTACTGCAAGTACAGCACCGCCAAGGTCCACTCCGAGAGGGAATGTCATTGAAGTGTCAAAGCTGGTGTCTATCAGGTTACTCCACTGATTGTAGCCATTACCGATGTTGGCAACGGAAAACGGTTGGGAGATTGAATAGTCTATCGTGGCATTAGTTTTCTCCCAAGAGACCGGCACACCGCCATAGAGAATATTGTCTATAGAGTTCTCCTGATCTGCATTGCTCACGTAAGCATAGTAGATATTCAGCTTTGAAAGGTCAGCTCCGAGCACTCCCGCATTCTGAAGCACAATCTCGTCAAAGTCACATCCGTCCGGCACATCTATGGTCAGACGTATCTTGTGCGGAGCTTCGGAGCCTATAAGTCCTGCTGATATTGCGCCCCAATGAGTGGTAGGTTCATTTATCACCTTCACTCCATTCTTGCGAAGCTCGATGGTGAAGAATGTCAGAACGTCGAGATTAAGTCCTGTAACCTTTGAAGATACCACAAAGCCAGCCTTCATCTTATGTTTCTTATAGTCGAAGACATTGCCGACAATATGGGAATTGTCTGCCGTCTTGATACCTACAATGTCTTTAAGACCTGCAAGTGTTACTCCCGGTTGCACAGCAGCGCAGGAATTCAGGTCAGAAGAAAGGATCTTGTTACTCTCTTCTGTGCTGCCGAAAATTTTCAGCAATGCACCACCATCATTGCCGCTAAGCACATATTTTGTTTTTCCAGCGCCCTCATTGTTTACCAGCAGAGCGACTCCTTGCTCTGCAGGACTGACATGAGGAGCATAGTTGATGGTGGTTTCTTCCCAGCAGCCATCGCTTGCTGTTGCCCTGAATGTGTATTTTCCTGGCACATATACATCGGTGACTCTGCCGCTTTTTGGGTCTAATATCACGTTAGAACCATTCGGTTGCTCCACAACGCTCCATGTCACATCCACAGCGGGATTGTGCTCCAACTGAAATTCATTCTCGCAACCGCACACCTCTCTGCCAGCCGTGGCTTCGATAGGACAATGATGCGATGCTTTGTCTGGCGCCATGCGGACGAAGGCGTAGTTGACATTTGTTATACCTAACTTAACATTTAAGCCACCGAAGAATATCTCCGCTTTTGAGAACGGCTTTGTTGCCTTTATCACCACTTCAGCTTCTGTCTGTCCTTTAACAACACCAATAGAAAGAACATCAACACTCACTGTATATTCCTCTGTTTTAATATTTTCTTCAGTTAGAAAAACCTTCTTTTTTTCCTTACTATATAAGGTAATCTTTGTATTCTTACCAAGTCCAATATTTAGCGCATCTGCAACCTTATATCTGAAACCAATCTCTGTACCAGCAGGAAATACTTCCTTTCCATCTGTTGGAATGGCTTCAACACTTACTGCTATTGGAACCAGAGAAACAGCGCCAGGAACTGAGTTGGTAAGGTCTGCATCTATAAGTTTCTTGTCAGCATTCAGTGTGATATCTTTACGATTATTATCTTTTGCATACTGCGAGATACCATTTTCATTGTTGTTAGTAATAGTATATTCACGAGCACTACCCACGAAAGCATACTTGATACCTATCGTTTTGAGGACTTCAGCTTTAACTCCAAATTGAACAAGCTTAATCTCATCGAAATCGCCAGGAGCTGTTGCTACGTATGACTTATTGGTAATATTCTTATCTGTAGGTATTGAAACAAGGGATAGATTCAGTCCTGTGATGCTTTTGCCTTGCGAAATTTTCTGAGGACTGCCTACTTCTTTTCCATCTTTATAAAACTGAATCTTAAAGAATTCACCCAAATCAAGTTTCAGGACACTAACTTCTGAAGAACAAACAGTGAATCCAGCCTCAGTGCCACCAGCATAATAGCAACGAATATCCTTGACACTGATAATAGGACTGCCTACTACCACAGCCTCAACTGCCACAGGCATAACCGCATAATCATCCAAATCCTCATTACAGATATTCTGAAGATCCTTCACACCCTCCAGCACCTTCACACCATCAAAAATGCTATTCACCATACAAGCTGGACCTACCAGCGCACGGCGGTTGTTGAAATAATTCGCTTTTGTGGGGTCACTGTCCTGCATTATGGGCTTATTGCTGTCTGATGACTCACCCGTTGCCGCTGCAACAGGAAGCGACAGACATAAAAACACGAAGATGATAAATCCCGATAAGATTGTTTTTGACATAAGATATAAACTAACCTATTAACTATTACTCACATGGTCGTGAAGTGATTGCGTCACTATCACAGCATCATATATTCCTGATTTGTATTTTGTCGTATCCTGAAGAATCCATGTCGTATGTCACTTTCCTTGTTCATATTATAGATTCATTCTCCCTTTCGCTGCTTCACACAAAAAGCAACCGGAAGCAGACCAATGCTCCATCACTCATTGGTGAGAAAGACATTGCTCCGTTTCCGGCTGCAAAATTACTATATAATTATGGTTTGGCAGTCCTTTCGAGCCAACGCTATTCTATCATCGGACAACGAATTTCAATCACTTTGCCGTCAATTCTATCCTGTTTTTCCGTCTTCTGACTAATCCTCACCACTTCTAAGGCGTGCAGGAACATCTCCGAGATGCTTTTTGCAGAAACTGGTGAGATAGTTTGGAGTGAGATGGTATTTCTCCGCTATCTCCTTGATGGTCAGATCTGTGGTCTTCAAGTCCATCAGCACATTGACCTTACGCTTGGCGTTCAGCCAGTCGATGGCTGACAGTCCGAATGCTTTCCTGAACTTACGGTTGAATGTGGCAGGTGGCATCTGCATGAGCGATGACAGTTCCTGCACGTTGACACTGCGGTTGTAATGCTGGAATATCTGCTCCCTGAACTCGTAATCATCGCCCTGCACTGACCGGAACACGAAAAACAAGTCCTCCTTATTATATAAAGAGCGGAGCAGCATCACTATGACATAACGCTTGAATTCCATAAAGCGCATGCCCATCAGTCCGCTTTCCATCTCCATCTGCGTAATCTTCAGCTCAGCACAGAGAAGTTTATGGATAGGCAACTGCGGCAGGCCTCTCTCCATTCGCTGCTGAAGCGTAGGCGGTTCCGGGTTTGCCTCAGTGACTGGAGCGAAACCATTGCATATCGCCATCGAAGAGTCGAAGCAGCAGAAGAGCACTACTGCGTCCTCCATACATCGGATAAGGATGTTGTCGCCCTTGTGCACCACGAAGAAACAGTCATGCTCCACCATGTCCTTGATATAGATACCGGTGGAGACGCGCAGTGTTCCTTCCAGCACAAACACGAGTACTGCGGACCCGATGCTGTCGTGTCTTACGTGTTCATCCTTATTGAGTCGGAGGACATAGAACAATGGCTTCCTTGCGATGTCATATTCACCGCAGGTCACTGGTCGGTTTGCGTCTTCCATTTCGCTGTCCTTTGCCGCCTTTTCATTATTTGTATCAATCTTGGTTTCCTTCATATACATCCCGATTATGGTTATGTTCTTCAGCACTATTATATACCTGAATATATAGGTTAGAAATCTTTTCAATTCCATGCTCACATCCTTATACTCGCTACGACGGAGCGTAATCCTAATACAAAGTTAAATATTTTCTTTTTCTTTATACAATTACCCCCCCCGTTTAATATTTCTTAATATTTTTTATAATGATTGATATTCCTATAGGGTAATCAAAGCCTATCTATATCCTTAGTAAGATACCACAAGAAATCCCCTCCAGAGATTAGCCTGGAGGGGATATTCCGTGCAAAAACCTATGTTTTCACGATGTCATGTCGCATGATGCGGATGCCGGGAGAGGTCAGAGTGCCAGCGGTTCGTAAGGCAATCCGAATACGTCAGCCACAGCCTTGAACGTCACCTTGCCGTTGACCACGTTGAGACCCCTGAAGAGTGCCGGGTCATCCTTGCACGCTTTCTGCCAACCTTTGTCAGCAAGGGCAATGGCATAGCGCAGCGTAGCATTGGTGAGAGCCATGGTGGAGGTGTTAGGCACCGCTCCCGGAATGTTGGCTACAGCATAGTGCACGATGTCATCGACGATATATACAGGATCGGAATGGGTGGTAGGACGTGAGGTCTCGAAGCATCCACCCTGGTCGATGGCCACATCGACGAGCACCGTTCCCGGCTGCATCATCTTCAGCATCTCCTTTGTGATGAGGTGCGGAGCCTTGTCGCCGGGCACGAGTACGCTGCCCACCACGATGTCGATGTCAGGAAGCATCATCTTGATGTTGTGCTCGGTGGAGTACAGCGTATGCGCATTCACCGGCAGTTCCATTTCGAGCTGGCGCAGTCGAGGCAGGGAAATATCGGTGATCCACACGTCAGCACCGAGTCCGCAGGCCATTCTCGCAGCCGCTTCACCCACGGTGCCACCGCCCAATATCAGCACCTTCGTGCGGTCAACGCCCGGCACACCGCTGATGAGCTTGCCCTTTCCGCCCTTCGTCTTCTGCAGATAGTAGGCGCCGTTGAGCGTAGCCATTCGTCCAGCCACCTCGCTCATAGGAATCAGGAGTGGCAGCCTATGGTTGTCGGTCTCCACAGTCTCGTAAGCCAGACATACCGCGCCGCTCTCTATCATCGCCTCGGTGAGCTTGCGGTCGCAGGCAAAGTGGAAGTAAGTGAACACGAGTTGGTCCTTCTTTATCAGCTTGTATTCCTGCTCGATAGGTTCCTTGACCTTGATTATCATCTCAGCCTCCTGATAGACAGACTCTATGTCCGGAAGAATCTCAGCTCCCACCTTGACATACTTCTCATCACTGAATCCGCTGTTCACTCCGGCTGTATGCTGCACCACAACCTGGTGTCCGTGGCGAGTAAGTTCTGCTACTCCGGCAGGGGTCATGCCCACTCTGCTCTCATTGTTCTTGATTTCTTTTGGAATGCCGATTTTCATAATAATAAGATATTAAAGTAAGTAATCAAAAATGTTTCGATAATGAATGGATGATTATGAAAACAATTTTTGGCCAACTACTTGATTAAACATATTTATTCGGCTGTAAATGTATGAAAAAAAACGGACTTTCTGTTTCCCTTTACCATGAAAAAACTACATTTCTGCCTGAATTTCAGCATTTTTGATTACTGGAGTTTACAAAATATCGGTTGCTGGTTATCGGATGATAATGCGTCCGACACAATGACGGACACCAACCGACAACCACCAACCGATGACCTATAACCGATGACTTACCACCGGCAACCGGTATGTCTTACTGCTTCCAGGTGTCAGGACTCTTGCGCCACTCAGCGAGAACGGCGAGGTCTTCCTTCTTGATATAGCCTGTCTTGGCAGCGATAGCAGTGGTATGCTCATAGTCGGAGAGGGTGATCAGACGCACATTGGCAGCCTTGAAAGCCTCTTCAGCTACAGGGAAGCCGTAGGTATAGCTTGCCACCATGCCCACAATCTCGAATCCAGCCTTGCGAAGCGCATCGACAGCCTTGAGGGAAGAACCGCCAGTGGAGATGAGATCCTCCACCACTACCACCTTGGCTCCTTCAGGCAGGGTGCCTTCTATCTGGTTGCCCATGCCGTGATCCTTTGGCTTCGGACGCACATAGCAGTAAGGCATACCGAGCTCGTCAGCGACAAGTGCGCCCTGGGCGATGGCTCCTGTAGCGACGCCAGCCACGGCCTCAGCCTCTGGAAACTCAGTGTGGATGAGGTGAACCAGCTCCTGCTTTACGAAAGAGCGAAGCTCCGGGTAAGCCAAAGTCTTGCGGTTGTCTGTATAGATTGGTGACTTCCAGCCGGATGCCCATGTGAATGGGTCGTTAGGCTGCAACTTGATAGCCTTTACGGCAAGCAGTTTCTCTGCGAAAGCGTTCTGTATTTTTTCCATTGTCTGATATTTATTAGTCCGTGCAAAGGTACGCATTTTCCATTAAACGGCAAAATTGTTTCGTCGTTTTATTGTTGGGTGGTGGTGATTGGTTATGGGTTTTGGGTTGTTGGTCGTGGGTTGTTGGTCGTGGGTTGTTGGTAGTAGGTTTTGGGACGTTGTTTTTTGGCTGTTGATTATCCACTTTGTAAAAGCATAGATATTGCATCCTAAAAGCATAGATATTACAACGCAAAAGCATAGCTATTGCAACGTAAAAGCATAGCTATTGCAATGCAGCATCTTTTCCGCCCGGGAACGAGACCTGAATTCCGAACAAAAAAAACAATAGAAAACATTTCGAACTGTACGGTTGAAAATGCCCAATACGCCCTGCAAGGGCAAAAGCATTATACACAATGAGTTAGTTACGCTTTTGCCCTTGCAGGGCGAGTGTATTCATGTCGTTATAACCCAGGGTGTTGCCCTGGGCTATGAGCTTTTTGGGCTTTCAGCCCGTTTCAACCGTACAGTTCGAAATATTTCGGGAAATGTCTGCCGAGAATATGTGCATTTATGTAAAAAAGCAGTTTCTGCAAGTAAAATCACTGTTGTCAACATGAAATAATTGCTCAGCAATGGCCTAAGTCCGGCTTGTCATATTTAGCGCGCAACAAAAAAACAATAGCCAATTCGGGACTTGAACGCCCCAAATTGGCTATTGATGTATGTGATTATCCCAGCATTGCCGACCTCTGGTCCAGATAAATGGAAGAACCAAGGATGCCGATGCCGACGGATTACATTACTTTACCTCCCAGATATCGTTGGTCTCAAGGAGCTCAGCGAAGTTATGATACTTCTTGGCAGCCTTCACTTCCTCAATCTGAGCCTCTACACACTCGTCGTATGTAGGAGCCTCCACGTCGCGGATTACGCCGAGAGCCACTGGGAAACCGTCGCCATTGCCCATGAGAGCAAGCTTGAGCTGGAGGGTATTGTCCTCACAGTGAGCGTCATGCACGAGGATATCCTTCTCTGTGATGCCGTTCTCGCCAATCTTGACGATCTTGAGTCCGAAGCCTTCCTGCATGAGACCGAACTCTCTGTCCTTACCGAAGATCAGTGGCTTGCCATGCTCTACGTAGATGGCATTCTCAGCACGACCGGCACTGTTATATACAGAAGCGTGTGTACCGTCATTGAAGATGACACAGTTCTGGAGCACCTCAGTCACCGATGCACCCTTGTGAGCGTTTGCAGCCTTCAACACCTCGATGGTATGCTTGCCGTCAGTAGCTACGGTACGGGCGAAGAAATGACCGCGGGCACCGAAGCAAAGCTCTGCTGGACGGAATGGATCCTCTACAGTGCCGTAAGGGCTTGACTTGGAGACGAAGCCACGAGGCGATGTAGGAGAATACTGACCCTTGGTAAGACCGTAGATACGGTTGTTGAGAAGGATCATGTTGAGGTTGATGTTACGGCGGTTGGCGTGGATGAAATGGTTACCACCGATAGCGAGACCGTCACCATCACCAGACACCTGCCATATTGTAAGGTTCGGATTAGCAATCTTTGCACCTGTAGCGATGGCGGCAGCACGACCGTGGATGGTGTTCATGCCGTAAGTAGCCATATAGTGCGGGAGTCGGCTTGAGCAACCGATACCTGATATGACCGCAGTATTGTATGGAGCAACGCCAATCTCAGCGAGCGCCTTGTGGAGGGATGCGAGGAAGAAGTGGTCACCACATCCAGGACACCATCTTGGCTGTCCTTTCTTGAAATCATTTGCTGTATATGAAGCCATAATAAATGTCCTTTCTGTTTTACTTGATAAGTGAATTGAAATACTCTACGAGTTCATTGACCTTGAACGGCTGTCCCTTCACCTCATTGAACTGGGCAGGAACGAATCCGTCAACCTTCATGCGGAGATATCCGGCGAGCTGACCCATATTCTGCTCTGCAACGACTACCTTCGGATACTTCTTGAGCACCTCAGCAGTGTTCTTTGGCAGTGGGTTGATATAGCGGAACTGTGTCATAGCCACCTTCTTGCCAGCGGTGCGCATCTCTTCCATAGCGGCACGGAGGTGTCCGTATGTAGAGCCGAAGCCGACAATGAGGAGCTCTGCGTCATCCACGTCGCCGATAACCTCAAGGTCTGGCACCTCGATGTTGTCGATCTTCTGCTGACGCTTGTGTGTCATGAGGTTGTGGTTCTCAGGGTTTGTAGAGATAGCACCGGTCTTGTCGTCCTTCTCCAGTCCACCGAGGATATGCTCGAAGCCTTCACGTCCAGGAACAGCCCAGTAGCGTGTACCGTTCTCAGCGCGCATATATGGAGTCCACTTGCCCTTCAGTTCTTCCGGAACGTAAGGAGGATTGATGGCATCCATCTTTGCAAGTTCAGGGAGCTTGAATGCGCCTGAGCCGTTGGCGATGTAGGCATCGGTAAGCAATACTACAGGAGTCATGTGCTCAAGAGCGATTCTTGAAGCGTCATAAGCAGCATAGAAGCAGTCTGTAGGGCTGGTAGCAGCGATTACAGGCAGTGGTGACTCACCGTTACGGCCGAAGAGCACCTGAAGGAGGTCAGTCTGCTCAGACTTGGTAGGGAGACCTGTAGCAGGACCGCCACGCTGCACGTCGAGCACCACGAGAGGCAACTCCATGATAACAGCGAGGTTCATGGCCTCTGACTTGAGGCAGATACCAGGACCAGAAGTACTTGTCACAGCGAGAGCACCAGCGAAGGAAGCACCCAAAGAAGAAGCGCAACCGGCGATTTCGTCCTCACACTGCACTGTGGTGACGCCGAGAGACTTGTGCTTGGACAGCTCGTGGAGCACGTCAGTGGCAGGAGTGATAGGATAAGAACCGAGATAAAGCTTCAGGCCAGCCTTCTCAGCGGCAGCGATAAAGCCGTAAGCGGTAGCCTTATTACCAGTGATGTCCATGTAGCGGCCAGGAGTCTTCTCCTTTGACTCGATACGACGGACGTTTGTAGCGGAAGAGTGGGTGTTGTGACCATAGTCATATCCAGCCTGGATAACCTTGATGTTAGCCTCAGCGATGGCAGGCTTCTTGGCGAACTTCTCGCGGAGGAAGTTGGCCACAAGGTCAAGGTCACGGTCGAAGAGCCAGCATACGAGTCCGAGAGCGAACATGTTGCGGCACTTGAGCATAGCCTTGTTGTCCATGCCTGTGTCAGCGAGAGTTTCCTTTACGATAGTGGTGACAGGGCACTGGATGACGCGGTCAGGGTCGATGTTCATTTCCCCGAGGTAGTCCTGGGTCTTGAATTCCGCCTTGTCGAGGTCACTCTGTTTGAATGAGTCAGTATCGATGATGATGGTAGCACCTGGCTTTGCATAGCGATACTGAGTCTTGAGGGCAGCAGCGTTCATAGCTACGAGCACGTCACACTCATCACCAGGGGTGAAGACCTGGCCGGCACCGATGTGTACCTGGAAACCTGACACACCGGTAAGAGAGCCTTGTGGGGCGCGGATGTCAGCCGGATAGTCCGGAAAAGTAGAGATACTGTTGCCCACGGTAGCAGATACCGTAGAGAAGATGTTACCGGCAAGCTGCATACCATCACCGGAGTCACCTGAGAAGCGGACTACAACCTGGTCCAGCTCCTTTACTTCTAAATTTTCTGCCATAGTTGATATTTTTCGTTTTAATTCAGATATATACCCTTACAATCTAATTGCAAAGTTATATAATTCTGTTGAAATGCGAAAGTAAAATAATGTTTTTTCTTACGTTTAGTTATTATTTTCGGTTATTTTATGGTTATTTTGTCGTTTTGTCACCTTATTTTCACGCTCAATGGCGATTTCTCTTGCACGGAAAACCGCTTGAGATATTGAGCCCAAAGGTCGAGATTACGGAATGGAGTGACAGGATTCCTGTCCCATCCAGATCCGAAATAGTAGGTGAAACGGCCGTCTTCCGGCAGTGATATGCTGGAGATGACGTGGCCTTTTGCACCCGGCAGCTTCTTGTCGGCAAGCATTTCCATCTGCACATCCCTTGCGGGAATGTACGTTCCTATGAATATCCTGCCCATTTCCTTTGCCTGTCTTTCACGGAATCCGTCCCAAGCCACGTTGACATCGCCGAGGTCTTCGTAAGCCATTGTGCCGCTTTCACGGTCCAGTATGTAGGCTTCCGGATTCTCATCATGCACCACTATGCCGCATATAACCTTGACATCAGAGGGCAATCGCGTGCCTTCCGCTGTGGTATAGCTCACCTCTGACTTTACCATATTGCTGCCTGCATCTATGGTAAGCGTGCGTCGCTCAGTCACTTTGATGCCATCTATGATGCGGGTGCCGTAGTCGAGACGCACCGCAAGGCGCAGCGGACCGCGGTCAAGGAGCTCCAGATTCCTGTAGCACCAAGGGTAAGATATGCCGGAAGGCGTGGCGAGAGCGTTGGTACCAGCGCCCAGTGTCGGTCCCACCTTATAGCAATCCATGCCTTTTCCGTGGTCGATATGATAGCAGAAAGCCATATAGAGAGCGGTAGCCTCACGCTTCATGTTCTTCTCATTCAGTCGATTGAACGTGCTCCACATGCTCTTGCTGGTCTGGTCGGCATAGAGTTCGTCGAGTATGAGGTCGGTGGTGCGCTTGTTGAAGAGGTCATAACCGTAGAGCTTCTCACCCTTCTTCTGCGTTTCCGGACCGTACAGACGGTATGCTATTCTGTCATTCTCGAAAGAGAAGTCATCCTGACGCTCAGGATAACGGCGTCCGAAGACGCGTGGAGCGTAATCTGAAGACTGTGCTTTTCTGGCATGAAAGATGCGTTTTTCCTTGGTTTTCAGTTCAGGAGACAGGAATATCCTCTTCCCGTCGTATGTCTTCTGTGATGGCATTTCTTTTCCTTCAGCATCCGTTATGATGATGTCTGCGGCATCGTCACTGATGTTGAGCCTGCGTCTTATTTCCTTTTCGCTCAGTTCCACCATCTCGGGCATACGGCTGGTGGCGAGATTGTTGGCGATGATGATGGCAATATCATCCTTCTTTGCGGCGTTGACGCAAAGTGCCTGACATATAGACAATATGAAAAAAACTATGTATTTCATCGTATATAAACAGGTTTTAGGTCAGGTCCACCCTTTCTACATCCACGTCTTCATTGAGGAAAATGGTGGCGCACTCCTTGAAGCGCTCCGGACTTTCCGTAGTGAAATAGCGCGTAGTGCCGTGCTTTGAGCATCTGGCATCCATGTCGGCATGACGTCGCAGGTAATCCTCAAGGCTTGCAGCGACATATTCTCCCTGTGGCACGATAGTGACACCTTGCGGCACTGCCTTTCTCAAGGCATTCATCAAGAGGGGATAATGTGTGCATCCGAGGATGATGGTATCAATCTTGTTGTCTTTCTCGAGCAACTGACCTATGCGCTTCCGCACGAAATAGTCAGCGCCTTCAGTCTCGGCTTCGCCTGCTTCGACTATGGCCGCCCACAGTGGGCACGCCTGTCCTGTGACCTTGATGTCGGGAAAGAACTTCTGTATCTCAAGGTTGTAGCTGTTGCTTCTCACTGTTCCTTCCGTGGCGAGAATGCCTACATGGCGCGACTTGGTGAGGTCACCTATTATCTCCACAGTCGGTCTTATCACGCCGAGGACGCGTCTGTCCGGCGCTATCACCGGCAGGTCATTCATCTGAATGGTGCGCAGAGCCTTGGCGGAGGCGGTGTTGCAGCCTAATATCACGAGGTGGCAACCCATCTCAAATAACTTCACCACCGCCTGACGGGTAAACTCATAGACCACATCAAAGGAGCGCGGGCCGTAAGGAGCTCGTGCATTGTCGCCGAGGTAAAAGAAATCATACTGTGGCAATCGCTTGCGCAACTGCTGGAGTATGGTGAGCCCTCCATATCCGGAGTCGAACACTCCGATAGGTCCCATTGCGTTGTTGTTGTCCATTAGGCGGTAGAAAATATATGTTTGTCCTGCGATTTACTTCAACACGTCATTCAGCAGCGTAGTGATATTCTCCGCCATTGATGGATTGAGGTAAGGACAGGCATCGCTGTCAGTATTGACTATGAGGATGTAAGCACGCTCATTGCCTATGAAATAGAGAGCTTTGGCTATCTTGTCGTGGAGCGGCTTCATGGCTTTCTCCTCCGCATCAGCGAGCAACCTCCTGGCTTCTTCCTTGAAGGCAACGTTTCGCTCCATCATGCTCTGGAGTTCGCTCTGGCGCTTTTCGCGTATAGCCTTTGCCATAGACTGCTGTGTATCGAGAAACAGTTCGTACTTTTCATTGAACTCCTTCTCGGCATTTGCCATCTCATTCTCGTACTGGGCGCGGAGTTTGCTGAGATTATTCTGCACTTTCGCATACTCAGGCATGGCACGCAGCACCTCGTTATAGCTGAAATAGCCTATTTTCATCTGTGGGGCTGTGTGCTGTGCCTGATAGTTTGTCTCCGTGATGTCCTGCGCCTTGGCGTGCTTCAATGCAGGAACAAAAGCCAGGAGAAGTAAAAACAGTATCTTGCGCATATTCAAATAAGAATGAAGAAATGGTGTGAGCAAAAAGAGAAAGAACAACGACCGGACATCAATAGCGAAGCGGACATGAAAAAATGAAAAGCGAAAAATGAAAAATACACATCAGGACATCAGCCTATTCCCCTTGTGAGGAAAGGATCACCAGTATTTTTCTTCTTTCACTTTTCATTTCCATATCTGGCTTTTTACGCCTTAATGATTATTTAAGTTTGTTGAGTTCAGCCTTTACTTCAGCAGTAACATCCTTAGAACCGGTACCGATATAGAGAGCGGCACCCTGCTCGAAGATGTATGTATATTGACCAGCCTTACCTACATTCTGAATAGCAGTCTGTACTTTCTTGTAGATAGGAGCCATCATTTCCTGCTGCTTCTTCTGCATTTCCTGCTGGTTTTGAGCGTAAGTCTGCTGAATCTTCTGGTACATTTCAGCGAGAGAAGTCTCTGTCTCCTTCTGCTTAGTAGGCGCCATAGTAGCCTTTGCCTTCTCATACTCATCGCTCTTGCGCTGGAGTTCCTCCTGCATAGCCTTGAGATCATTCTCATACTGCTGTGCGATAGCCTGGAGTTCACCGTTTACCTTAGCGATTTCCGGGAGAGTCTGCATGATACTCTGGGTATCCACATGTCCGAACTTCTGCGCCATTACAGCGAGAGGAGCGAACAACATCATCAAGATGATAATCTTTTTCATTGCTGTTATTATTCTTTTTGTGTTATTATTTATCTGTAATAATTTAGGTTTCCCATGCCCTGGAAAACATTAACATACTGATAAATCAGTATTGCCGTGCAGTGGCTGTTTCACCTCTGCATCGCAGTGTCATTTCGGCATAGGCGGTACAAAGTTAACATAAAAGGATGAAAGGGCAAATTTTTTAATGTCCTTTTAGTTTAATTTAGCAATTCCGACCTAAGTTATTGCACACTATAGCCTAATTTCTGCAAAACTTCGTTGGATATGTCAATCTTTGGCGACGCAAAGATGATGCCGTTGTCGGATGCTCTGTCGATTACCATCGAGTAGCCGCGGAGCTCTGCTATGTCCTTCACAGCGTTGTAGATTTCCTCCTGAATGGGCGACATCAGAGACTCTCTCTTCTTGAAGAGTTCGCCTTCCGGACCGAAGTATTTCTTCTTCAGTTCGGCAGCTTCTTTCTCTTTCTGCATGATAGCCTCCTGCTTTGCCTTCTTCTGTTCCTGTGAGAGGAAGACAACCTCATTCTGATAGTTCTTATACATGGTGGCTGCTTCGAGGTTGAGTGCCTCTACTTCCGCCTGCCATTTCTTGGAAACCTGGGCCAGCTGCTCGTTTGCACGCTCGTAAGCCGGTATATTCTTGAGCACATACTCCATGTCGATGAGGGCGTATTTCTGTGCGTTTGCCGTCAATGACGCTATTGCCATGATGGCGAAGAGGATAAGTTTTTTCATTGTTTGGTTGCTTTTTTTATTGGGATTATTATTAATATCGGGCGGTAACGCGCCCGACACAGGGGCGGAGGGGGTGGGTACTATTTATGTGGAGGGGGCTTGGATGATAATAAATGAAAATGAAGAATGGAGAATAGAAGGGATAATTCTTAGCTTGCGTATTATATACGTAGAAAGACTAACTATCATTCTTCATTCTGCATTCTTCATTCTGTTTTATATTAGAACTCCTGACCGAGGATGAAGTGGAACTGTCCACCACCCTTTTGTCCGAATACTTTGTCGAAACCGTATGCCCAGTCGATACCCATAAGTCCTACCATTGGGAGGAAGATGCGGACACCAGCACCGGCACTACGACGCATATCAAATGGATTAAACTTCTTCACGTCGTTCCAAGCATTACCTGCCTCGACGAATGTAAGACCGTAGATGGTGGTGTTGCCGAGCATGAACGGATAGCGAAGCTCAAGAGAGAAGCGGTCGTAAGCATAGCCTTCCTGATAGTAAGGCGTGAGTGCACCGTTGTCATAACCACGGAGTCCGATGGTCTCTTCAGCATATCCGGTGGAGTAACCTGACATACCGTCACCACCCATGTAGTAAGTCTCGAATGGAGATTTCTTGTATTTGTTGTAAGAACCGAGGATACCGAATTCCACTCTGGTCATCAAGACGAAGCACTTGGCACCATTCGTGAGGGCTGTATATGTCTTGCTCTTGAACTTCCACTTGTGATATTCCACCCAGCGGTACTTGTCCTGCTGCTCCTGGGCATAGGTCTTGGAGAGAGCATCGGTAGCAAGATTCCTGTAATCCTTGCCGTCGAATGCTGACCAAGGTGGGGTAAGAGAAACAGAAAGCTCAAACTCAGAACCACGACGAGGGAACAACTGGTTGTCGGTAGATGTACGTGAGAGGGAAATACCGAAGTTGAGGTTGTTACAGTTACCCGTGGTGATGAGGAAGTATCTCCAGTTCTTCAGCATATATCTGGTGAAGGAGACATTCATGGAGAGCACGAAATAGTCGTCAGGCCAACGCAGACGCTTGCCGATACCTATGCTTGCACCAAACAGTTTGATGTATTTGTCTGGGTCATAGTAGTTCTGGTAGTTGTTGTAACCGTAGTTATAACTGCCGTAACCACCCATATAGTTGTAATAATTGGTCATCCAACTCTGGTTATAGTAGTTGGAATTGACGTCTGTCTGCTTGGAGAAGAACATGTTATAGCTGAACTGCAGCGGACGCTTTCCGCCCAACCAGCCTGTGGAATAGCCGGCATTGTATGACTGATAGTAAGATCCGTTGGTCTGTGCACCGATGGAAAGAGTCTCACCATCACCGATAGGCATGATGCCACGATGCTCCTTATTCTTATTGAAGAGGTTTGCCATAGAGAAGTTATTGAGCTTCAATCCAATCTTACCTATGACACCAGTCTGTCCCCAACCGAGGGAGAACTCGATCTGGTCATTGGATTTCTGCTCCAGATTCCAGTTGATATCCACAGTTCCGTCCTCTGCATTAGGCTTTACATCAGGGTTTACCTTCTCAGGATCGAAGTGTCCCATTGATGCAAGTTCACGGGCGGAACGCATAAGAGCCTCCTTTGAGAAGAGGTCACCCGGCTTAGTACGAAGCTCTCGACGCACTACATTCTCGTAGATACGGTTGTTACCAGTGATGCGGACGTGGGAAATATGCGCCTGCGGTCCCTCGAAGATACGCATTTCGAGGTCGATGCTGTCACCGATGATGTTGACTTCAGTAGGCTGAAGCTGATAGAAGAGGTAACCATTGTTCCAGTATTCGTTGCCGACAGCGTCGTCATCCTCAGACAGACGCTTGTTGAGGAACTTCTGATTATACACATCTCCCTTCCTCATGCCGAGGATACGACCGAGGAAATCGGCGGAATAGATGGTGTTGCCCACCCATGTGATGTTGCGGAGATAGTACTTCTGTCCCTCCTCCACCTTCATATATACATCGACATGCTTCTCGTCGAAGGTGCTGACGCTGTCCTCCAGGATGACAGCATCACGGTAACCGAGTTCGTTATACTTCTTGATGAGGTTCTCCTTAGCCTCCTTATAGCGTTCAGGAGTATATTTCTTTGACTTGAAGAAACTGTAGAACTTGCCTGCCTCATTGATTTTTCCGAGTGCGCCTTTCTTGAAGAATCCACCCTTTATCTTTGAGAGCGAGAGTTTGTCATTGCCCTGGATGGTGATGGAATGCACCTTCGTCTTCTGCTTTTTATCGACGTCAATATCGAGGATGACATGATTCTTCTGTGCCACATCATCGCGCTGGCGAATTATCACGTCAGCATTCTTGAAGCCTTTGTCATCGAAATATCTCTTGGCAAGAATCTTCGCACGGTCAATCATGTTAGGAGTAATCTGCGAACCCTTGAGCAATCCCAGTTTCTGCTCCATGTCTTCACGCTCTGACTTCTTCAGTCCGTGATAGTTGATGGTGGACACTCGTGGTCGAGTCTTGAGATAGACGTGCAGATAAATGTCGTCAGCGACGATGGAGTCAGCCGCTATTTTCACGTCAGAGAAGAGTCCATGACGCCAGTAACGCTTGACAGCATCAGTGATTTCATTGCCCGGAACGGATATTTCCTGTCCGATGGAAAGCCCCGAAATGTTGGTGAGCATATACTCTTCATAGCCTTCTACGCCAGAGACACGAATGCCTTTGATGGTACACATGCGTGGTTGGCCTGTGTAGTTGATGTCAGGGTTTATGATCTTGTCTTGGGCATTTGCATGAAATACCATCAATGATGACTGGAGAATCACCATGATGGCAAGCATCCAAAGTCGTTTAGTCAAAATATACATTATCTGATTCTACTTTATTAGGAGTTTATTGGGGAAGTGTTCATGTGGTAAAGGCGTGGTGAAAACTACTCTTTCTCTTCGTTTTCCACCTGTGCCTCTGTCTTTCCGAAGCGTCTCTGGCGTGACTGATAGTCCTCTATCGCCTTGTGGAGGTCATCCTCCATGAAGTCAGGCCAATAGGTGTCACAGAAATACAGCTCGGAGTAAGCTATCTGCCAAAGGAGATAATTGCTGATGCGCTGCTCGCCTCCGGTGCGGATGAGCAGCTCCGGGTCGGGCATGAAACTGGTGGAGAGGTGTGCCGTCACGGTTTCTTCGGTGATGTCTTCCAAAGCTATCGCACCGCTCTTTACCTCATTTGCTATGTCTTTTACCGCCTTTGTTATCTCCCATCTGGAAGAATAACTTAGTGCCACGACCATTGTCATCTTGTCATTGCCGGCAGTATGCTGTTCAGTCTCGGCGAGTTTCTTTGCCACAGCATCGGGAAGGCGCGACCTGTCACCGATGACACGGAAGCGGACATTGTACTTCATGAAGATTTCATCCTCAAGACTGGTGAGCACAAGTCCCATGAGAGCAGCCACTTCATCGGCTGGTCTGTTCCAGTTTTCTGTGGAAAAGGTATATAGAGTGAGGTATTTCACGCCGAGACGTGTGCATTCCGCAGTGATGCGACGCACGGTCTCCACTCCAGCCTGATGGCCGTAAGCGCGTGGTTTGCCTTTCTCTGTCGCCCAGCGCCCGTTGCCATCCATTGTAATGGCGATGTGCTGGGGTATTCTGTTCATGTCTATCATTGTCATTGTTCTATTGTTCTTGCTTCGGTAGGACCGCTTGTCATGGAGTGGAACGTCACCAGATGGAACGCCTGATATATTTCATCTGCCGGTATCTCCTTCCATTGCCGGAGGTCTAATCCTTGTTGCAGGTGGAGCATTTCTCCCAGAAACTGTATGTGAGGGAAATCTGCACGTTGCTATAGCAGTCCTTGTTCTTGAATATACCGCTGCTCTTGATGCGGTAAGGGTCTTTCACTCCGTCGAGCTTGTCGGACAACGTGAAATGGAAAGCCCACTCGGCAGCGAGGTTAAGCCTTTCCGTCAACTTGTATTTCACTCCGAAAGCCAAAGGCAGATTGGCGGTAAAGACACCCTTTGAGCCCGTCATCTCGGGCGAACCTACCAGTCCTTCGGAAGGAACACTGCCTGCTTCGGCGAGATCGACGGTGCCATCCTTGCTGTTTACGTAGGTGAAACCTATGCCCAGACTGATGAATGGCGTGAATCTCTGAGCCCCACGGTAGTCATGTCCTGTGCCGTAAGGGAAGAAATTGTATTCGTATGTGGCATTGAAATCCATGAGATTATTGCTGAACTCATAGTCCTTGCGTGCCGATTCCGTTGTTATTCCTGTATTGAAGTCCGGATAATATGTCTGCAAATCCTTTGAAGCACCTTTCAGTTTGCCGTAGCCGAGACCGAAACGCAGAGCGCAATAAGGATTTATGACGCGGCGGAGGATGAGCATCAGCGACGGGGAAGTGTTGCTTCCGGACATCACACTGCCGTTGAAATCGCCCTCATAGGTCATCATTCCCACGACTCCGCCTATTTCCATGCGGTATTCCGAATCTTCCTGCGCCATCGCCGTGGTGCAGGAGAATATCAGGAGGATGGATATGATGATGTAATGAATGCCTGACTTCATCGCGCGTACATTATTATATATATATAGTGTCGTCAACTGGCTGGCAACCGTCCACACTTTTCAGTATGGAATTGCACGGTCATTGCGACGTGACATCTGCGTTGTCCCTAAGCTTTCGCTTGCAAGAAAGGAAGGACAAAGCCCCCGAGCAGGGAGCGAACAGATGGTCGGTTACTTGTTTTCCCAAGCCAGTTTGTTGATTTTTCCTCGCCAAACCTGACCCGAACCGGCTGCGAAAATCCAGATATAGCCCTTTCCGTCTGCCACGATGGAGGCATTGTCTGCCTTGAATGTGTTAGGGAAAGCGAAGCGTGCATCGTCTGTATGCCATGTTATTCCGCAGTCGTTGGAGATATATACATTGCTGAAAGCCTTGACAGAAGAGCCGTTTCTGCCCTTTCCGCCGATGGCAAAGAGCTGTCCGTTGTAGGAAGTCATGGTGAGACCTTCCATGTTAGGGAGCTTGTATCCGTTGCCGGCAGCAAACTCCTGGTATGTCCAAGGCATGTCATAAGCATGGTTCTGCTCCACTATCTTGCTCCATACCACTGCTGTAGTGTCGCTTTCAGTGCGTGAGCCCACCATGATGATGCGCTGTATATCCTTGTTTGTCAGCGTCTGCGAAGTGTAGGAATTGATGTCCATCGCTGGGAGAAGTGCCTTGTCTTCATCCATTTCGTCAAAATTCCATGTCTTGCCGCCATCGAGCGAAACGAGCATCTCGCCGCTGTCAGAGAGTGCAAACACCTCATCACCGCAGTTTCCTACGAGTATCTTGACGCCTTCAGCCTTGCTTGCGGTCCATGCGGAGCCGTCTGCAGAGGTATAGACATTGCCATTGTCAGCAATCATGAGGTTGTCACCGCTGACGATGATGCTTGCGCCGTCAGAGAGAGAAGCACTGAGAGAGGTCACGCTTTCCCAATTCTTGCCGTCAGTGATGGAAGTGGAGAGGAGTTCGCATCCACCTTCTGTCTTGCCGAGAAGATAGAAACGGTCACCGAACACTACAGTCTTCACAGCCTTGTAAGCCGCGATTTTCTCCACCATAGCGAGCTTTTTCCATTCGAATGAGTCAGCATATTCCTTGTGTGCCACGAGGTCAACGGTGTATTTTGCAGTGTTGAGACCAGACTGTGAATAGACAGTCAGCTCACGTGTAACGGAGAAATCGAGCGAGTCAGTGCTGGATAAGAGCTGCAATGAGTCACTTCCCAACTTCTTCAGGAGCACAGCGCCGCCGTTCTTTGCAGAAGCGGAGACGAGCATGTGCTTCATGTCAGTAGCGACAGGCAGTGAATCGACGTTGTAGATGCGGCGGTTTGTCTGGTCGATAAAGACAGGATAATTGGTGCCTACCGCAGTCTTGGTGACGACACTGTCCTTGCCGTCCTTTGCCTTCAGGGTAACATTATAGACGAAATTGCCGAGCGTAAAGCTGGAGATGGCAGTGTCATCATAGAATGTCACCTCGGTATTGTCGTCACTGAGACATGAGGACATGACGCAAGCTGTAATCACAAGGAGTGCGAAAGCGATTATTTTAGATCTCATTTTATTTGGTTTCGTTTTTTTGTTTTTGGGTGATTTACTTGTCATTCTGCGTGCCTTTTCCTATCTTTTTCTAACCTATTAGATACGCGCGCGAAAATTTCCGACTGCAAAATTACTCATAATATCGCAAAAACTATAACAAATTACGTTATTATTATGAAAATATACCTTAAAAGAAGAAAATTTTTCTTCCTTTAACCGAAAAACAGGCATAGTCATAGATTGTTGCCTTCGTTTTGCGCTTGACGGCAGATTGTCGGCAGTCGGCTTTGAGACAGGAAAAGGAGACTGCCGTCAGCCATTGCCGATGCAGTCTCCTTTTTGTCCATATAGGTTCAACCTTTCAGTTCCAACACGAAGCGTGTGCCTTGCCTGTACTCGTCATCGAGCCTCAGATGGCCGTCGAGTTTGTAGGCCATAAGGCTGCAGGTAGGGTAAGTAAGTCCGTCGCCCTCGGTGAGATCCACGGTTTCCGTGAAAGCCTGGAATATCGTTTCGCGCTTTTCTTCCGGCAGTTTCATGCCCACCACGGTGATGTTCAGGTGACCTGTATGAGGATTGCGCTTCTTGAATTCGATGGTGATACGCTCCACTCCGTCGTGTTTCACCGCCTCGCCTACTATGCCTCTCACTATTCCCCGCAGTGCTTCAGCATTGGTGGAGAAGGTGATAGGCTGCGAGTTAGAGGTCACGGCAGTGCCTTGTCTGACCATTTTCTTCACCTCATCAGCCATTGTCTGGCAGAACTGAGCCATGTTTTCGCCCGCCATCTCATAGTGTTCATCCCGCGTCTGCTCCAGCGTCATGTAGCCTTCGATATGGTCCATGTAGCTTTGCAATGCCTTAATCTGCCGCTTTGTGTCGCCATTCTCCATGGCATTGAGCGATGGGCGTATCTGTGCGCTGATGTTATTGAGGAAACGGTTCTTCTGTTCATTGTTGGAATTGGCGAGCGAGAGACTTTTCTTAAGGTGCTTTATCTCCCTGACGTTCTTGAACATAAGGAGAACAAAGAATGCGAGAGCGGCTCCGAGGCCTGCCGCTATGACAATCAGAATGACGATGAATACCCACTGCGCCGTGATTTTCGTCGCCTTGCTGTCTATCTCTTCCTGCGCTGCGGCATACTGCGCCTTGGCATCCTTGAGTTCTTTTGCCGACCTTATGCCTGCTATCGAGTCGGTCCATTGGCCGTACATCCTGCCTATCACGTCAGCCATGAAAGCGTTTTTCTCCTGCTTTGCCTTGGCTATCATGTCCTTGAAGCATTGCTCCTTGCCGTCGTCGTCCTTGCCTTTGGTCTTCATGGCGAGGATTTCCTTGTAGCATTCCGTGGCGAGCGCCACCTTGCCGGTGCTCTTGGCGAGTCCTGCCTTCCTGGCCAACATATCCTCTATGAGGTCATTCTTCCTGCTGGCACGGGCATAGTTCTCCATCAGGGCGAGCTGCGCACGGCATTCCGGCATCTTGTTGATGTGGTAATAGAGGCGGAAGCGTTCCTTTGCCACGAGGTAATGGAGGTCTGGATTGCCTTTTCCTATCATGGCATCGAGTGAACGGCAGGTGGCGAAAGCCTCGCGCCATTCATGGTTTTCCGACTGTCGCACGCTGGTCTGCACTCCGTTTTCCACGGACTGCCGCAGTGTCTGCGCCGGCAATGTGATGGCACAGCATGACAACAAAAAAGCAATCAGTATCTTCTTCATATCCCATTGTTTTAGGTTTACGAATGCAAAGATAGCAAATGATATTGAGAAAAAGAAAGATACAGTGCTATTTTTTCATAAAAACAACACTAAATGTTTTCTTCAAACTACAGTTCGTCATGATTTTGTCTATGAGAGGATGCGGTGCTTTGCTTTTTATATTGCCCGGTAACGCGGGCAACACAGTGGCTTGGGTTGGCGGGATTGTTTAGGAGTGAGGGTCGGGATTGTTATCCAATGGTCAGCGACCGAAGGAAAATCAAAGACTATCATTGACATACAAGGAGGCAAAAAAACAGCGGAATATTTTGAGTTTCAATGTTTTTTGACTACCTTTGCATTCGAAACCGCCGTTTCGGAAACCGCCGTTTCGAAAATAAAGCAAACCAAATCATAAGAGAAAAGCATGAAATTCTTTGGAAGAAATAAGGAAATATCAGAACTACAGGAGACGAATCGTCTGTCAGAGCACACCGCACGCTTCACCATTGTCACTGGTCGCAGACGTAGCGGAAAGACCTCCTTGCTGCTGAAAGCCTATGAGGATGTCAGCGATATGCTTTACTTCTTTGTAGCAAGAAAGTCGGAGGCAGAGCTATGCAAGGACTTTATAACTGAGATAACGGATAAATTGCAGATTCCAATCCTCGGAGAAGTGTCTCGCTTTGCTGACATATTCAAATTTCTCATGCAGCTTTCCAAGACACGCCATCTGACCGTCGTCATAGATGAGTTTCAGGATTTCAAGCGTGTCAATCCGTCTGTATTCTCTGATATGCAGAAAATCTGGGACCTGAACAAGGCTGAAGCGCATATCAATCTGGTGGTCTGCGGATCTATATATTCGCTAATGAACGTGATATTCAAGGGTAGCAAAGAGCCTCTGTACGGTCGCCAGACTGGAGAGATAAAGGTAACAGCCTTTCCTCCATCCACTATCAGGGAAATTCTCGCCTGCTATAATCCATCGTTTACGGCAGAAGACCTGCTCGCGCTCTATCTATATACTGGAGGAGTGGCGGAGTATGTCGAGATGATGATGGACACAGGAGCCGTCAGCAAGGATTTGATGATGGAGAAATTCGTCTGCAAAAACTCCTATTTCATCAATGAAGGCAAGAATATGCTGATAGAGGAGTTTGGCAGAGACTATTCCCGATACTTTGAAATTCTGCAACTTATTGCCTCCGGTCATACCACGCGAAGCGAATTGGAAAGCATCATGAAGGCGGAATTGGCAGGATATATCACCAAATTAGAGAATGACTACTCTCTTATTTCCCGAAATATGCCAATGTTTCAGAAGAACAATCGCAATATCCGTTACCAGATAGAGGACAATTTCCTGCGCGTATGGTTCAGGTACATATATAAATACTCCTATATGCTGGAGGTCGGTGCAAACGGCAAACTGAAGGCTTTGATGGAGAAAGACTATACCACTTACAGTGGCAGAGTATTGGAAAGATACTTCAGAGCTGTAATGATAGAGAGCGAAGAGTTTACCCGCATCGCTTCATGGTGGGACAGAAAGGGCGAAAATGAGATAGACATTATCGCCGCTGACGAACTGGAACAGAGGGTGACCTTCTATGAAGTGAAGCGTCAAGCCAAGGATATCAATATCGGAATCCTAAAAGATAAAGCCGTCCAATTCTTTAATACGACGGGAAGTTTCCAAAAATTTTCTGTCGATTACAAGGGATTGTCTCTCGACGACATCTGACTCTTATGCTGGAATAAAAAAAAGTGAAAAGACGCAGAATAAATGTATTCTGCGTCTTTTCATTTAACATATAAGGTTCATGATAATTACTTCTGCTTCTTGAGCACCATTACGGTGTCATTCTTCTCACCGAAGATGTAAGCCTTGAAGTCGTCTGCCTTGATAGTGTTGGAGCGGTCGATGGCTTGCTTTACTGCATCCTCTATGTCCATACTTGCTCCGAGCATGAGAGTCATGCCGAGATTGGAGAACTTGAGCTTGTTGCCCTTGAGCTGATAATTGCCAAAGAAGCTGTTGACGCTGGCATTGCCATTCATCTTTCCATCATTCTCAAACTGGATGAAAGGTGCTGTCTCAGCTCCTACCGTGCTCTTTCCCATGGCTTTCTCGATGTTCCATGTACCTGTGATGTCCATAGCAGTCTTCTGTGTTGAGCAACTTGCGATTGCGATTGCGCAGAGCGCAGAAATAATATACTTCTTCATAATCTATTTCTTTACGTTGGTTAAATCTTGTATTATATTGGTTTTCCGGTGCAAAGGTAGTGAATTATTTCTGAACAGCAATAGGATAAACCATATTGTCGATAGGCATTTCCCTATGCCGTCCGTACCCCCTTGGCTACGAATGCGGCCGAAAACATAATAAAAGCAGGCAACGAGGGATTTCTCCATCTCCCATTGCCTGCTGTATGTCATGTCCGCCACGTTGGCAGATCATTACTTTCTGCGTCTTGCGGCAGTCTTTCTGACAGGAGCTTTCTTGGCAACGGTGGTTGCTTTGGCAGGCTCTTCAGCCTTGGCTTCCGCCTTCTGACCTACTATCTCCACCAGTTCCACCTTGAAGATGAGTGTGGAGTAAGGAGGTATCTGTCCGGCTTCACGCTCTCCGTAAGCCAGTTCCTGCGGGATATAGAGTTCCCATGTGGAACCTACAGGCATGATGGAGAGAGCCTCTTTCCATCCTTTGATGACCTGACTTGGTCGGAGGTTGGTGGTCTGAGGGGTGCGCTTGTAGCTGGAATCGAATACAGTGCCATTGAGAAGTTTGCCTTCATACTTCACGCTGACCTCGTCATTGTCCTTCGGTACAGCGCCTTCGCCCTTGACGAGGACCTTGTACTGGAGACCGGAAGGGAGTGTCACGACGCCTTCTTTCGTGGCATTCTCGGTGAGGAATTTCTTTCCTTCCTCGCGGTTCTTGCCGTAGAGGCGTTCTTTCTTCTCTTCGTTCAACTGCTGTATGCGCTGTGAAGTGAGTTTCTCAGCGTTGTTGACAGTATAGACAGCGGTATCATTCTGCACGCCTGCGATGAAACCCTGGATAAATCTTTCCTTGTCGATGGTCGCCGTAGTGCCTTCGAGAGAATTCTGCAAGCCAGGGAGCATACGGTCGTTTACCATCTTGGCTATCTCCAGTCCCTGGATGTAAGCGGCCTTGCTTGGGTTTTCAGCCGCAGCCATAGCCTCCTTGAATCCAGCCACGAAGTCAGCCATATAGGCAGTGTCCATCTTGTTCTGGAGGAGGAAAGCGATGAGACCGTTTGTGTGCGCCATGCCAGCGGCGTAGCTGAGGGAGTCGGAAGCGGAAGCAAGAGGAGCGGGAACTACCTGCTCTGTCGCCTTCTTGTTCTTCTTGTCCTTCTTGTCCTTCATTGCATTGGCAGTAAAGAGGAATGATCCCATCAGTACTGCAAGCAAAAGCATTGAGATTTTTTTCATTGTTGTTTGGTTGGGTATCGGTTATATATTGTCGGTTCTTGGTCGCTGATGGGATAGATTTCATCAGTAATCTACCGATAACCAACGACCAAAAACCGACAACCGAAATAGTATTACTACTTGACGCTGATAAGCTCAATCTTGAAGATCAGAGTAGAGAAAGGCTTGATCTGACCAGACTGACGCTCACCGTAAGCGAGTGACTGTGGGATATAAACTTCCCATACAGAGCCTGCAGGCATGTGGCAGAGAGCCTCTGTCCAGCCCTTGATTACCTGGTTAGCACGGAAATCCACTGGTTCGCCACGCTTGTAAGAGCTGTCGAATACTGTTCCGTCGATGAGTTTGCCTTCATAGTGTACCTTTACGAGAGAAGTATCAGCAGGGATTTCGCCGTTGCCTTCCTTGAGCACCTTGTACTGAACGCCGCTTGGGAGCACCTTAACGCCTTCCTTCTTGGCATTGGCAGCGAGGAATTTCTCGCCTGCAGCCTTGTTCTCGCCAAACTGCTTCTCAGCATATTCAGCCTTGATCTGCTGCATCTTGGTCTGTGCAGTCATAGCTGCCTCATCGATAGTCATGAGCTGCTTCTTGCCTGTAGTACCTGCAATGAAGCCAGCGAGGAAGTTCTTCATGGAGATAGTCTTGGTGGAATCCTCACCGAAGAGCTCGTGGTTGATACCCTTTACCATCTGGTTTGAGATCTGCTGACCGATCTGGATACCAGCATAGTAAGCAGCTGTCTGCTTGTCGTCGCCGGCATTAGCACCCTCGTTGAGACCCTTGATGAATGCGTCGATGTAAGCTGTATCGACACCGAGCTGGTTTACGAGATACTGCTTCAGGCCCTGTGTCTGAGCGAGACCGATAGCGTAACTTACAGTATCAACGTCTGTCTTGAGGTTGGCACTTGGAGTGTTTCCACAAGAAGTGAAAGAGAATGCAGCGGCCGCGATAGCGAAGATGGCTGCGAAAGTGAATTTTTTCATTTTGATTTTTGTTATTTTTTTAATTGGTTTCTTTGCTTTTGCTACGGTTTACTTTACTTCGAGCAGTTCTACGTCGAAGATAAGGGCTGCGTATGGAGGTATTGCTCCTGCTGCGCCAGCCTCTCCGTAAGCGAGGTTGTAAGGGATGAAGAAGCGTGTCTTGCCGCCTTCCTTCATCAGCTGGAGGCCTTCTGTCCATCCTGCGATGACGGCATTGAGAGGGAATGCAGCCGGCTCACCGCGCTGGATGCTGCTGTCGAATACGGTGCCGTTGGTGAGGAAACCCTCGTAATGGCAAACCACTGTGTCTGTAGCCTTTGGAGACTTGCCGGTGCCTTCCTTGATTACGGAATACTGCAAGCCTGACTCTGTCACCTGAACGCCTTCCTTCTTGGCATTCTCAGCGAGGAATTTCTCGCCCTCTTCGCGAGCCACTTTGCCGTTCTCTGCGGCCTGTGCGCGCTGCTTTGCTTCCTGTTCCTTGAAGAATTCCTGTACTATCTGCTGGCTTTCCTTGTGTGAAACCTTCAGTTCGGCACCGCTGATGGTGTCCTTGATAGCCTGTGCGAAATCATCGATGTTAAGGCTGTCTGCGCCCATACTCTTGAGTTGGGATCCAATGCCCAATCCGAGGGCGTAACTTACTTTATCCATTCGGTAATAATTTTAATTTTAGTGTAAAAACATTAAATCAATGTGCAAAGTTAATATTTTTCCTTGAAACCTTTGGTTTATTTGAGAAAAAAATGCTATTTTTGTGCATTCTTAATATTTCACACTGAGAAAATGAAGAAAAAAGTAGTTGTTTTGACCGGAGCGGGAATGTCTGCAGAGAGCGGAGTGAGCACTTTTCGTGATGCTGGCGGACTGTGGGACAACTATCCCGTGATGAAAGTGGCAAGCCATGAAGCATGGCTGGAAGACCCTTGTTATGTCAATGATTTCTATAACATGCTGCGAGTGAAGTATAAAGACGTGAAACCCAATGAGGGACACCGCCTTGTCAAATCGCTCGAAGATGATTATGACGTGACCGTAGTGACGCAGAATGTGGACAATCTCCATGAGACTGCGGGCTCCTCGCACGTCATCCATCTCCACGGTGAACTGATGAAGATGTGCTCAAGCCGTGATGTCGATAATCCGCGCTTTCATGTCACCCTGCCTAAGGAAGGCTTCGGCGAGACCGGACTGGAGGTGCCGCACGGAGCGAAGGCTGAGGACGGATCGCTCCTGCGCCCGTTCATCGTCTTCTTCGGTGAGAACGTGCCTAACATGTACGACGCTGCACTGGAGGCGCAAGAAGCTGACATATTCATCATCATCGGCACTTCGCTCAATGTCTATCCTGCCGCCGGACTCGTGCGCTACGCAAAGCCGGGCGTGCCGGTCTATCTCATTGACCCTAAACCCGTAACGTCACGCCAAGACATGACCCATATCCAGGCTGGCGCAAGCGAGGGAATGCGGCAGCTTGTCGCCATGCTGAAGGGCATATAGCGTCCGCCACGGCTTTCCCCCCTTCACTCTTCACCCTTCACTCTTCACCAAGGAAGAATCCGCCACCGTGTCCGCCGCGTCACCGGCGGATAAAAAAAACAACATCAACCACAATAAAAGCAAAAAGCAACCCAATGAAAATCCTGATCATTAACGGTCCAAACCTCAATCTCCTCGGCGTCAGAGAGCCGGGCATATACGGCGATTCCTCATTCGAGTCGTACCTCCCGAAGCTCAGGGAACGCTTTCCCGAAGCCGAACTGGAATACTATCAGAGCAACATCGAAGGCAAACTGATAGACAAGATGCAGGAGGTGGGCTTCACATACGACGGCATAGTGCTCAATGCAGGTGCCTACACCCACACCAGCATCGCCCTCCACGACTGCATCCGAAGTCTCCGCTGCCCCGTGATTGAGGTGCATATAAGTAATGTTCACACGCGCGAAGAGTTCCGTCATCACAGCTATATCTCCCCGGCTTGCAAGGGCGTGATATGCGGTTTCGGCCTCGACTCCTACCGACTGGCAGTCAGCGCGCTCGTGGGATAGTTTATATCTCCCGGATAAAACATAAGCAGATAAGAAACAGTTTTGTTGTCTGGTTGCTTATCCTGATTAAACACCCAACAAAACAACTAATGGATGGTTCTATAAATTACCACCGGCGGACACAGACTAACATCTGCATCTGTCACAATAACCCAAAACTAAATGTAATATGGATTTATTTTATGTAGATGCCGTTATAGGTGCAAAGTACTATGCCCCAATAGATGGGCGCATCCGTGAATGTGTTTTTCTTGGAACTGAAGGGCAGATGGTAAAAAGTTTTTGCCGCTGCTTTTACTTGCTTGATGTTGCAGGAATGGGTTTCCAGAAGATTCTTTTTCATGAAAGTTACGCCCCAATTGGTTCTTGGTGTAATGGTCCCAGCATAGACTCCTTCCTTGCTGAATCCGTTGAGGATTTGCGTGAAGGAAAGTTTGTTCAGGCATTCTTTGGCTCGCACAAATCTGTGAACTGTGCTGAATTGTTTCAGAGATACCTTCCTGAATTGCACTGGGGAGATTACACAAGTCCATGGGCATATACCTTTGACGAAAGAACTTTCTCGCCCCAAGAGGTATACTCTATTCCATGGAATTATTGGAGAATAGACGGCAATGGATTTGTGCATGATATAGACCTGTCGAAGTACTATTTCACGAAGCAGGAATGCAGGGATGCCAATTATGACCGCTTTGAACCTGTAACGTTCTAAAAACAAAGCCGTGTACGCATTAAAGGGCGCAAGCGGAGCAAGACTGCACACGGCACATTTTTTATAAACCCTTAAAAATATTCAAGTATGGAACGGATGAATTTAAACGGTTTTTGTGCTGAGGAATTTCCTCAACGCTAAGCGTTTGACAAAGAGATTGAAAGTTTGACCACGGTAGAACTAATATTCCTGTCAATCGGCATATGAACAAAGAAGAATGTAGAACAAACTCGTCAAATCTACAGTTATATAAAATCAAATTTGAAGAATGACGTTTTGTTATCTTTCGGACTTTTTTCAGTTCAGAGCGCAAGTTCATTCTGTCGTTATGCACCGCATAACTCCTTCGCTCACTTATACTTTGACATAGAAAATAGCCTCGAAATATAACAAAGCCAATTTATAGAGCCCCCCTGAACAACAAAACCCAAGATGGCAAAATCAAAGACACAGGACCCTACCCACACCACGCTATACGGCGAAGCGGCACTCGACGACTATGTGCGCCGCCATTCCGACGCTGAGCCGGACTATCTCTACCGCCTCTACCGCGACACCAACGTGCGCCTGCTCCACGGACGCATGGCAAGCGGACACCTGCAGGGCAGACTCCTCAAGATGCTCGTCAAGATGCAGCGCCCGAAGAACATCATCGAGGTGGGCACATTCTCCGGCTATTCTGCCCTCTGTCTGGCGGAAGGACTTGACGACGGCGGGCATCTCTACACCTTCGAGATTAACGATGAGCAAGAAGATTTCACCCGTCCGTGGCTGGAAGGCTCACCTTATGCCGACAAGATCAGTTTCATCATAGGCGACGCAGCCACCGAAGCACCGCGCATAGCCAGGGAGAAAGGCATCCTATTCGACCTCGCTTTCCTCGACGGAGACAAGCGGACATACGCCGAGACCTACGAGATGCTGCTCCCGATAATGTCGGAAGGAGCGATAATCCTTGCCGACAACACCCTCTGGGACGGTCATGTAATCGACCCCGACTACGACCGCGACCACCAGACGCAAGGCATCCGCCGCTTCAACGACATCATTGCCGAGGACGACAGGGTGGAAAAAGTCATCATCCCCCTCCGCGACGGTCTGACCATCATCCGCAAGAAATGAAGGAAGAACCACCGTGTCCGCCGCGTCACCGGCGGATATAAGGGAATAGGGAATAGGAGATAGGGAACAGGAGATTACCTTCGTTCTCTTGCGACAATCCCCCAACAAGGCATCGCAACCGCATCAGCGCGATTTTTCAATCTTCACTCTTCACTCTTCACTTTTCACTAAAGATGATGTTGTCTGGTTGTTTAGTTGTCTTGTTGTCTTGTTGATTGCAAGCCTTCCCAGTGCGTCAGCGCGATTTTTCACTCTTCACTTTTCACTCTTCACTTTTCACTAAATAAGAAAAAGTAACTCCCATTCTTCATTCTTCACTCTTCATTCTTCATTTAAAAAAGCTTTCGCATCGCAATAGCATAGCTTTTACACCCCAATAGCATAGCTTTTACGCCCTAATAACTATGCTTTTACACCCTAAAAGCATAGCTATTGCATCCTATTGACAACCAGACGGTTACAAAGACATTTTCGCCCATACCCCAAATACGGGAAAATCGAGCACTTTTCCCCCGACATCAGTCACCATACCAGCATGAAGACAATATTCACAATCATAGCATCCCTCTTCGCCCTCTGCCTCCCGACAGCGGCGCAAAGCGAAGACATCATCACCATCATACCGCGTAATGACAGCGTTGCCGTGCAGAAAAATGCAGGTGAAAGCGACGCTCCCATACAGCAATACCACGCCCGGAAGTCAAAGGCGAACGACCTTCAGTCCAAGGCGAACGACCTCCAGACCAATGCCGGCGAGCCATTGACCGCCACAGCACAGTCTCCAGCCCAAACCATAGAGCCGTCCGCCAAACCGCTGACGCTCCCTGCGCTCACCGACCAGGGCAAGATGCCTTCGCTGAGCCATCCTTACGGGCTCGGCGGATGGTACCATCCCATGTGGGGAGGCTTCGGGATGTGGAACCTCCACGAGGGTCTCAATGTCTCATTGGGTCTGTCCGTATTCTCCACCTTCGGCAGCGGAGGCACATGGAGCGGAGCCGGATTCGGGCAGAATGTGGCAATGCTCTATGCCAAACCCATCACCGACCGCCTGAGCATAGCGGCAGGAGGCTATCTGAGCAACGCCACCTGGGCGCACGACACATTCCGCGAGGCCGGACTGACAGCAGTGTTGGGCTACCAGTTTGACGACCACTGGAGCGGATACCTCTACGGGCAGAAGTCATTGCGGCGCAACCAGCCCATGCCATGCCTCCTGCAGGACATCCACGACATGGGCGACAAGATAGGAGCTGCCATCCGCTACTCCTTCTCACCTTCGTTCTCCATCCAGCTCAACGTCGAGAAGAGATTCCTCAACGACAGCGATTTCTTCATCCCGAAGCCGCCTATCCAGCAGGACAGACGATAAACATACATCACGGAAACAGGTGATTGTCACCGAAAAAGCGCAAAAGATTTTGCAGTCTGCACTTTTTGTAGTAATTTTGCATCCGCATTTTTCCACGGGGCACCTTTCTGCCCCAACCAAATAACAACAGGTATGTCGCGATGACGATTGACGGTGTCCGCAGTACCGTCAGACCAGGCGTTGTCAGTCACATCCGCAACACATTATTTATTATGTCATATCTATTTTCATCCGAATCAGTTTCTGAGGGCCATCCAGACAAGGTGGCGGATCAGATCAGTGACGCATTGCTCGACCAGTTCCTCGCTTACGACGAGAAATCACGCTGCGCCATCGAGTCATTCTGCACTACCGGACAGGTAGTCATCATGGGTGAGGTGACCTCACAGGAGTACATCGACCTCCAGGCCATCACCCGCCGTACCATCAACAACATCGGCTACACAAAGTCTGAATACCAGTTTGACGGCAATTCCTGCGGTATTCTCACAGCCATCCACGAACAGAGCGGCGACATCAACATGGGTGTGGACCGCAGCAAGAAAGAAGGCCTCTCCGAAGCAGAGCGTCAGGAGGCTGAGGACAATCAGGGAGCCGGCGACCAGGGCATGATGTTCGGTTACGCATCTGACGAGACCGAGAACTATATGCCGGTGAGCCTCGACCTCTCCCACCTCCTCGTCAAGACCCTCGCAGACATCAGAAAGGAAGGCAAGGAAATGCACTATCTCCGTCCTGACTCCAAGTCACAGGTGACAGTGGAATACAGCGACGAGGGCGTGCCACAGCGCATCGACACCATAGTGGTCTCCACACAGCATGACGACTTCATCAAGCCGGGCGTGCCAAGCATCACCACGCAGGAAGATGCTGACCAACTGATGCTTCAGCGCATCCGTGAGGACGTCATCAACATCCTCATCCCTCGCGTGAAAGCCCAGATCCACTCCGAGAAAGTGCTGGCATTGTTCAATGACGACATGAAGATCTACGTCAATCCTACCGGCAAGTTCGTCATCGGAGGTCCTCATGGCGACACCGGTCTCACAGGCCGTAAGATCATCGTTGACACCTATGGCGGCAAGGGAGCCCACGGCGGTGGCGCATTCTCAGGCAAGGACTCGTCCAAGGTGGACCGCAGCGCAGCTTACGCGGCACGCTATATCGCCAAGAACATGGTGGCTGCCGGCGTAGCTGACGAGATGCTCGTGCAGCTCGCCTATGCCATCGGTGTGGCTAAGCCTGTCAGCATCTATGTCAACACATACGGACGTTCACACGTCAACATGAAGGACAGCGAGATAGCAGCCAAGATTGCCACTCTCTTTGACCTCCGTCCAAAGGCCATCGAGCGCCAGTTGAACCTCCGTCAGCCTATGTATCTCGAGACAGCCGCTTACGGCCACATGGGCAGAAAGAATGAGATTGTAAAGAAGACATTCACCTCCCTCTACCACGAGACAAAGGAAATCGAAGTGGAACTCTTCACCTGGGAGAAGCTCGACCAGGTGGACCGCATCAAGGAAGCCTTCGGTCTCTAATAAGTCCTTTTTGGTTGTCGGTTGTTGGTTGTCGGTTGTCGGTTTGTTAGTCATCGACTGATGGTTGTCGGTTGCAGGGTGTTTCTAAGCTACTTTTTCCGGTAGCATGGACATCCGGACCTGTAACCAGCAGTCTGTCACAAACAAACCGACAACCCACAACCGACGACCAACAACCAAAACTTTTTTCAAACCTATGCAGAGAAACGACAGCATACATACAGAAATACAGCAGCAGGAGACATTCATCGAGGAAAGCGAGATGCTCATGCAGAACAGCAATGCGTATGGAAAGAAGCTCCATCCGTATCAGGTGCTCCGTACTCTGCCCAAAGATGCCACGCCAGCACAGCAGGACTCTGCCATACAGGCGGCTTTCCAGCCAGCAGAGATACGCTATTCCTCACGCCCCGACACGCTCAGACTGCCGGGACAGCCCTTAGGAAAGCGTGCAAGCGACGTGTCATTGCCGCAGTATTACCGCGAAACATTCTTCAAGACTGACTCGCTCTTCCACCCCGAACTCAACGGCGGAAGAATGGGAATGGCAGGCAATCCACTGCCTTACAGGGCGTCAAACGATGACTTCGTCACAGGACTCCTCCTCATGCTGCTCGTCATCACCATACTGACCGTCTCGCGGTCACTGCGCTTCATCACCACGCAGGCCAAGAATTTCCTCTATCAGGAACGCAGAGATTCGGTGGAAGTAAAGGAAACCATCAACGAGGTCAACTATCAGTTCTTCCTATGTCTGCAGGCCGGAGTGCTGCTGACGCTCGTCTTCCACAACTATTCCCTTGAGGCAATAGGCGAGACTTACGTGGTGTCAAACTACTCACTGCTCGGCATTTACTTCGCCATCATGTGCTCCTATTTCCTCATATCGGCGGGATTGCGCAAATGGGTCAACTGGACTTTCTTCGACGCACACCAGAACAGCCAGGCGGCAGTGTCGAAACTGTTTATCACAGCCATGGAAGGAATTGTACTTTTGCCCGCTCTGCTGCTCTACACCTATTTCGGTCTGACCACCAGTTCGCTGGTGATTTATGCCATTGCAATAGTGCTTTTTGCCAAAATATTGTCCTTTTACAAGGCTTATCGCATCTTTTTCCAAGAAAAGGGGCGTTTTTTGCAGATTTTTTTGTACTTTTGCACCCTTGAATTAGTACCCCTCGCTATTTTGTGGGGCAGTTTGATGCTCGTAGGTAACTTATTGAAGGTAACATATTAATAAATATTTGACAAAGAAATTAAGAGATGATTAAGAAGATTCTGATATCACAACCAAAGCCGGCAAGTGAAAAATCACCATACTATGACATTGCCAATGACTTCGGTGTGGAACTGGTCTTTCGTCCGTTCATCAAGGTAGAAGGTCTCTCTGCACGCGAGTTCAGAGCACAAAGGGTGAACATCGCTGACTATACCGCCATCGTATTCACATCACGTCACGCCATCGACAACTTCTTCACGCTTGCGAAAGAGATGCGCGTCACTATCCCTGAAGACCTCAAGTATTTCTGTGTGACTGAAACTATCTCACTCTATATCCAGAAATACGTACAGTACCGCAAGCGCAAGGTGTTCTTCGGAACATCAGGCAAGATTGACGACCTCGTGCCTTCCATGGTGAAGCACAAGACCGAGAAATATCTCGTTCCGCTGAGCGACGTGGCTAATGACAACGTCACAAAGCTGCTCGACTCCAAGGGACTCAACCATAAGGAGTGCTGCATGTACCGCACGGTAAGCAATAACTTCACTGATGAGGAAATCAAAGCATTCGATTACGATATGCTCGTATTCTTCTCTCCATCCGGACTCAAGGCCCTCAAGGAGAATTTCCCTGACATGAAAGCAGGCGAAGTGAAGATTGCCGCCTTCGGACCTGCCACTGCAAAGACAGTGAAGGAGATGGGATTGAACCTCGACCTCGAAGCCCCTACTGAGAAATATCCGTCAATGCCGAGCGCACTGCGACGCTATCTCATCGACAACGAAGAGTAAAGCACTCGCCTGAAGCAAAGCCCCCACCCCAGGATTCCATACCAAAGGCGGGGCTTTACGCAATACGGCACATCAGCGCAACAACCCTAAAAACCGAATATGAAGAGCAGACCTTTCTCTTTTCCCAAGTCAGAGAAGCTCATAAGCCACAAACTTATCGACCGTCTCTTTGCCGGAAGCGGAAGCAAGTCGATGTCGGCTTATCCGCTTAGGCTCGTCTATCTCGTGCTCGACGATGACGACGAAGCCCTACAGGTGACTGGTCTGGCAGGAAAGAGAAGCGACGCACAGATACTCATATCAGTGCCGAAGCGATGCTTCAAGCACGCTGTGGACCGCAACAGGGTGAAGCGGCAGGTAAGGGAAGCATACAGGAAGCACCGCGACCTCTATGCCGTTCCGGAAGGAAAATGCCTCGCTCTCGCTTTCATCTGGCTCGACAGAAAGCATCACGACTCGGACGAAGTGGAGCGGAAAGTCATCAATCTCCTACAGAGAATGCACGAGAAATCACTCAAAAACGCCGCAAGATGAAGGTGCTGACAAGGATATTGGTACGCATTCTGCTGGCTCCCATCTGGATCTACCAGCACTGCATCAGTCCTTTCACCCCGCCTTCATGCCGCTATACCCCCACCTGCTCGGAGTATATGCGTCAGGCTATCGTGAAATACGGACCGCTGAAAGGGCTGTGGCTCGGCACGAAAAGGCTGCTGAGGTGCCATCCCTGGGGCGGAAGCGGCTACGACCCGGTCCCTTGATCATTTCCCCATACAGCAGAAAGGAAGAAGGCAGCCACTGTGTCAGCCGCGTTACCGGCTGATTTTCCCCATCAATAACCAATAAAACAACTAAACAACAAAGATAATGAAGAACTTTATCGAAGAACTGAAATGGCGCGGTATGCTGGCACAGATCATGCCAGGAGCTGAAGAACTCCTTCAGAAAGAGATGGTCACTGCTTACCTTGGCACTGACCCTACCGCCGATTCTCTCCATATAGGTCACCTCTGCGGCATAATGATGCTCCGTCATCTCCAGCGCTGCGGACATAAGCCTATCATCCTTGTCGGCGGTGCCACAGGTATGATCGGTGACCCTTCAGGCAAATCACAGGAGCGTAACCTCCTCGATGCCGAGACTCTCTACCACAACCAGGAGTGCATCAAGCAGCAGGTAGCCAAGTTCCTCGACTTCGAAGCCGAAGGTCCTAATGCGGCAGAGATGGTCAACAACTACGACTGGATGAAGGATTTCACATTCCTCGACTTCGCACGCACCGTAGGCAAGCACATCACCGTCAACTACATGATGGCGAAAGACTCCGTGCAGAAGCGTCTCAACGGTGAAGCCCGCGACGGTCTCTCATTCACAGAGTTCACATATCAGCTCCTTCAGGGCTACGATTTCCTCCACCTCTTCCAGACCAAGGGATGCAAGATGCAGCTCGGCGGAAACGACCAGTGGGGCAACATGACCACAGGTACCGAACTCATTCGCCGCACACTGGGCAATGACCAGGAAGCATACGCACTCACCTGCCCTCTCATCACCAAGGCTGACGGCAAGAAATTCGGCAAGACCGAGAGCGGAAACATCTGGCTCGACCGCAAGCGCACATCCCCTTACAAGTTCTTCCAGTTCTGGCTCAACGTCAGCGATGACGACGCAGAGAAGTACATCAAGATATTCACATCCCTCGAAAAGGACGTTATAGACGCTCTCGTAGAGGAGCACAAGCAGGATCCGGGTCGCCGTATCCTCCAGAAGCGTCTTGCACAGGAGGTGACAGTAATGGTGCATTCACAGGAAGACTACGACATGGCTGTCGAGGCTTCAAGCATCCTCTTCGGCAAGAGCACAAAGGAAGGACTTGAGAAACTCGACGAGCAGACATTCCTCGACGTGTTCGAAGGCGTGCCTACATTCACCATCGACAAGGACGTTCTCGGACAGCCTATCATCGAAGTGCTTACCACCGCAGCGGCAGTATTCCCATCAAAGGCAGAATGCCGCAAGATGATACAGGGCGGAGGCGTATCGCTCAACAAGGAGAAAGTAAGCGACCAGAACCGTCCTGTCACTGCTGACGACCTCATCGACGGCAAGTATCTCCTTGCACAGCGCGGTAAGAAAAACTATTTCCTCATCACAGTGAAATAAAAAACAACGGCTGAAATTTGGTAGTGTCGCAAAAAAACATTAACTTTGCAGACGCAAATCAAACGCAGTAATTTCTGCATTCACACTGTCCCATGGTGTAATGGTAGCACAACAGGTTTTGGTTCTGTTTGATAAGGTTCGAGTCCTTATGGGACAACTCTCCGCAAGTGATTACGGGGAAAAGGTGAAAGCAAAATATAAAATTTCAAAAATCGTATTGCATTATTAGTGCAATACGATTTTTTTTTGTACCTTTGCCTACGGAATATACAAACAGGTGGACTATACTATTTTATGCTATTCCAGTGCCACCCGAAGACAAAAACTGACATCTAACATACAACTATCAACATAAATCATAAATCAACAAAAACTATGACAAGCTTAAAAGATTTCTCCCTTGAGGGTAAAAATGCGTGGATTACTGGCGCATCTTACGGTATTGGCTTCAACATCGCCAAGGCTTTCGTGGCTGCAGGCGTGAAGAACATCATCTTCAATGACATCAACGAGGCTGCCCTCGAGCGCGGACTCGCTAACTATAAGGAGGCCGGCATCGAAAACGTGCACGGCTATGTATGCGACGTGACTGACGAAAACGCTGTCAAGGCACTCGTGGAAACCATCCATAAGGAGGTAGGCAACATCGACATCCTCGTCAACAACGCTGGTATCATCAAGCGCATCCCTATGCACGAGATGAAGCGTGCTGAGTTCCAGCAGGTCATCGACGTCGATCTCGTGGCACCATTCATCTGCGCTTCTGCCGTAATCCCTGAGATGATGGAGCGTAAGGAGGGTAAGATCATCAATATCTGCTCTATGATGTCTGAGCTCGGTCGTGAGACAGTATCTGCTTATGCTGCAGCAAAGGGCGGTCTCAAGATGCTCACCCGCAACATCTGCTCTGAGTATGGTGAGTACAACATCCAGTGTAACGGCATCGGCCCTGGCTACATCGCTACTCCTCAGACAGCGCCTCTCCGTGAGCGTCAGCCTGACGGAAGCCGCCATCCATTCGACTCTTTCATCTGTGCAAAGACTCCTGCAGGCCGTTGGCTCGACCCTTCTGAGCTCGGTGGTCCAGCAGTATTCCTCGCTTCCAAGGCTTCTGACGCCGTAAATGGCCACGTCCTCTACGTGGATGGAGGTATCCTCGCCTACATCGGCAAGCAGCCTAAGTAAGACAAGGGACAGACAACAAACAACAGCCACCGTGTTGCCTGCGTTACCGGGCAATCCCCCAAAAGAGGCGATAACAGGCCAACAAGAGCCCGCCACTGTGTTGCCCGCGTTACCGGGCAATCCCCAAATGGCGCAACAACAGAAATACCAAGAAAGGAGCGTGACCCCATCGAGTCACGCTCCTTTTAATATCTGAATATTATAATGTGCTATCCGCCATGCAATGCCCACCTTATGATGATCCTGCCAGACATCAGTTTCTCAAGAAAGCGGATGCTAATCTCCTATTACCTGACAAAAGCTAATCTCCTATTATCTATTCCCTATTATCTATTCCCTATACCATTCCCCTTACACTTTGCTTACAATCTCGTACCCAAAATAATAACATAATGAGAAATGACAGCAAAAGAGACTGAGCAATCTGATATTCAGATACCTATTATTAGGTATTTATGTCATTTTTCTCTGATTTTTTGCATCTGTTATATTATTTTTTGTAACTTTGCAAGCGTAACTTTAATAATACAACAGAGTGCTTTCATATTTTCGATTATTATTTCTCTTGATATTGTGGGGTGCTGCGCTTGGCGTGAAAGCCAGCGTAGGGGACTCGTTGCGCCTTGGCGTGACAGACAGAATACTGACATCAGAGATGATGGAACGCGTCAGTGCACGCGATCTCTGGACAGCCATCCGCACGCTGGATGCCTCCACTTACGATAATCCCGAGATACTTATAGACGGTGTCCGTATGCCAAAGACCGCACTTATCGGCATAACAGTCGGTGAGGTATCTGAGGTGAGAATCATCAGAGACGCTGTCAGACTGGCGCAATTAGGCATACACGGCGGCAAAGGCGCTGTGGAAATAGTCACGAAGAAGTATGGCAAAGGACCGCTAAGCCTGGGCTATAGAGCTGATATTCAGGCAGGGAAACCTGCCGACGGCAGCAATGGCACCATGAAGGGGGCAGAGCATTGGCTTACTGCTGATGGGGGAGATGATAATGTAGGTTATCGTTTCATTGCCATCTATGACCCGGGAACGGATACGAAAACTAAGGGAACAGATCGCATTCAGATGCGTTCATATATAGGTTATAGGCGTAATGCGCTGACCATAAGCAATGACTTGCAGTATGGTAATTATGGCATCCACGAGACATTCAATGACGACGACACGGACAAGACCCGATTTTCCACGCTTACTGACAGGGTGCGGGCTACGCTAAGTCTCATGCCGGGACTGGAAGTAGTGGGCTATTTCTCATTCCTGCGTCAGGAAGTGAGGCGCGATGTGTTCCTTTCACCCTATTCACCTGTGTTCAAGGACGAGGACAACCTGCGCAACAAAGGCACTTATGACATAATGCGCGAGACGACGATGACCTACGACGGCGGACTGAAGCTCGCTTATCAGAAGGCAATGAACGGGGGACACACCATCTTCGCCTCGGCAGGAGCAAGCCTTTACAGCGGAGAAAGGGGAGGAGAATCATACGCCGGACGCGGAATACTGAATGACATACTCAACTATGTATCATTTACCCAGACTTATGACACGCTGCGAAAACCTACGGCAGTGAGGGACTTCGAGCGCACATTGCAGTGCATGGCTAACGTGGGCTACGACTATCAGGGACGCTACAGCGCCACGATGAACGTGACGATGAACCGCTCTTCCCTCCTTTCTCCGAAGCATCGCAACGAAGTATATTGGGCTGCCGACCTGGGATGGAACATCAGCAGGGAGGCATGGATGGCTGAAAGCGGGATAGATTGCCTCAGACTTTCTCTCGGTCTGGGAAGAAGTGCCACGGTGCCATACAGTTACAAGGCTTTTACACCGATGTATTCCAACATCACTAACGAGACATACATATATAATTACTACCAGACGGGAGCACAATTGCAAGGCTATTACGATGAGAATATCCGTCCTGACGCAGTGACACGCGGTCTGTTGTCGCTCGACTTTGAAGCCAAAGGATGGCATCTTAATGCTTCAGGCATGCGTGCAGAGTCCACAAATATGCTCTATGGCGACGTGGGCAAGACGCTGAAGGGTAAGGACTGGACGGCAAGTGCATCGCTTTCTGCCGCTTATGATGATGTAAGGGATATGCTTGCTGGCATGGTTATCTACGGACAATGGCACCGGTGGACAGCTTCAGCATCCTTCTTCACCGATAATTGGGAGACCAACAGGTTGCAGAGCATCCAGATAGGCTACGCGTTTCCATCGCTCTGGCGCTTTGTCAAAGGCGGTATGGTGCGTCTCAGTGGGGAGGAAAATTGCCATAGGGCTTGCCTTACAGTGGAAGCTAAATTCTAAAAGGGAAAACGAAATCCATTCGACAATGAGAATAAGAATAATATATATAATGATGATAGCTTGCACAATGCTGCAGAGCTGCGATGATTTCTTCGACAAGACAGGCGACGACAGCGACGTCACTGCGGGGAAATTCTTCAAGGATGAGACAGCATTCATGCAGGCATTGACAGGCATCTATATGCAGATGCGTGCTCCAGAACTTTATGGCAACACGCTTTCGCTCGGCATGATGGAGTTCGCCTCACAGACATTAGAGCCTTATGACGAAGAGACCACAGCGGCATCTAAGCTCGATTTCGATGCGCCAGTATTGCGTCAGCGTATGGACACCATGCGGATTTGTGCTGACCGCGTCATCGAATCATGCGATAGAATAATAGATGAAGCAGAGCATACGAAGGTGGTATTCTTCACTTCAGGACTCAAGGAAATAGTTCTGGGCGAGTGTTATGCCATCAAAGCCGCCATGACCTTTGACCTCCACCGCCTTCTGGACCTTCCTATGGACGGTGTAGAGGAATGGCTTGACAAGGCAGACAGGCTGCTTTCTGCAAATGATCCCATAATGAATGCCACCAATCCATCATCGGTGAAAGTGGGCGAAATAGACCGCAGACTGCGCACTTTCCAGCTCAATGCCTATGCCGTAAAGGCACTGAAAGCCAGGGTAGCATTATGGAAAGGTGACTATCAGAAGGCATTGAACAATGCAGACTCCGTGATGCTGCATACTGATCCGGCACGTGTAGCAACGCGATACCAGCTCTTTTACTTCGTCACACCGGGCAAGTATGGTTCAGATTTCTGCTTCTCCCGCGAGAATATCTTTGCTTTGTCGTCGTTGCCAACCGGTTTTACCCGTCTGAGTGAAACGCTTTTCGACCAGAAGAAGGTCAGATGCCGTGCTGACATCGACAAGATATACGCCCAGCAGACCGACATCCGCCGCAGAGCATGGTTTCGTGAGCAGGAAGACGGCACACAGATAATGTCAAATAAATACGGTCCCAACACCCTGCTTACCGGCTATGTGAGCACAGAAAGCGGTGGAAGTACCGACCTTCCGGCTGCAATTCCTTACATCAGGCTAGGCGAAGTGCAGCTCATAGCGGCAGAATCCCTGTGGAGATTAAATCGCAAGCAGGAGGCACGCCAACGCCTTATTGCAATGCAGTCAAGCAAGGATGTGACCTATGTAGCCGACGCATCGGAGGACGCAGATCTCCTTCCGATGATATATGATGAATACCGTCGTGACCTTTTTGGCGATGGACAGTTGTACTATCTCAATAAACGTATCAGCCGATGAAGACGAGAATATTGATCATACTGATGCTGATGGCGGCAGACACCGTGGTCTTGGCTCAAAGCAACACGCAGAAGGTAGCCAAGGAAAAGACTGCTATGGCAAAGAAAGACAGCACCAGCCAAAAGAAGGATGTGCTGCTGTCAGGCGAGATAGGCGAAACGGTCGTCACGGGATATTATTCGAAGACGAAGAATAGTTTCACGGGAACGGCAGTTCAGGTGTCAGGCAAAGAACTGATGAAAGTCAACAGCACCAATCTGCTTGAAGGTCTGAAGGTGTTCGACCCCTCGTTTCAGGTGGTCGATACCCGAGGCTTTTACGGTTCTGACCCTAACCATATACCCGACCAGATAGAAATAAGAGGACAGAACACCATGCCGGACATCTCGCAGAGCAACCTGCAGACAGTGACCACTTTGCCTGTATTCATCATCGACGGATTCGAGGTAAACGTGCAGAAAGTCTATGACCTCGACATCAATCGCGTGAAGAGCATCACCATATTGAAAGACGCAGCCGCTGCAGCGATATACGGTTCGCGTGCCGCAAACGGTGTAGTGGTCATTGAGACCATCACCCCTATGGCAGGAAAATTACAAATCAGCTATACGATGAACGGCAAGTTTGAAATCCCAGACCTGTCGTCCTACAATCTGATGAATGCGGCAGAGGTGCTGGAATTCCAGAAGAAAGCCGGCGTATTTGATGCCTATCGTGAGGGAGAAGACGCAGGACTGAATGCCAATTCCTATAATGTGGCACGCCGTGCAGTGCTCAGCGGTGTCGATACCTATTGGCTTTCAAAGCCTTTGCAGATGGGTTTCCAGCACAAGCATTCCCTCATCATCGAGGCTTCACCAAAGACATCACTGCCTGGCGGAACGAAAGTTCGCTTCGCGGCAAACCTGAGTTACAGCAATCTCAGCGGTGCAATGAAGGGCAGCGGACGAGACACTTACGAGGCCGGCACCAAGCTGATCATATCCAATCGCCGCATCCGTGTGACCAACGACCTGCAGTTTTCCATGGTGGACAGCAAGGAATCGCCTTACGGTAGCTTCTCTTCCTACACCTCGGCACTGCCTTATTACCAGGAGAAAGATGCTGACGGCAACTACTACCGCATGCTTTCCCTGTCAAACTTAGCGCCTGAAGGCATCTCTCTCGGGGTGCTGGCATCCATGCAGTCGCCTGTATATGAAGCGCGATACCTCAACAGTTACTCCACTTCGAGAGGGATGGACGTGACTAATAATTTCGGAATAAACTGGACCATAACCGATGATATCCGCCTGAAAGGGTCGTTCTCACTCAGCCATGACAGTAACCGTGACGATGCATACGTGTCACCTGGCAGTTTCGAATATATCAACAACAATTCCTCCATCACGCCCGATGCGCTCTACCAGCGTGGAAAATACACGCTCGGACACAGTTCCTCGACCACCGTCTATGGCAGTATGCTGACGTCATATACACATAGTTTCGGTCGTTTCGACGTGCAGGCTATACTCGGAGCCGAAGCAAAGCAGACATCAAATGAGAGCGACAGCTACACCATGACGGGATTTCTCGGCAATTCGCAGGACTATATCTCCTACGCAGTGCAATATGAAAAGTACGGCAGAATCACGGGAGGCAAGTCAAAAGTTCGCACAGCAGGCATCTTCTGCAATCAGAATTACAGTTACGACAACCGTTATCTCTGCGACCTTACCATCCGCATGGACGGCAGTTCACTCTATGGCGACCGTCAGCAGACCACGCCTTACTGGAGTGCTGGACTGAGATGGAACGTGCATAATGAGAGTTTCTTCGCCGGAAGCGGAGTGGTATCACAGCTTGCCTTGCGTGCAAATGTCGGCACTACAGGCAACCAGAACTACAACCGCAACCAGGCAAGCAACCAGTACAGCTATCTGACAAAGGTCTATGGAGGATATTTCGGAGCCATAATAACCACGCTCGGCAATCCTGACCTCAAGGGACAGACCACATATAACCGCACCATCGGTCTGGAGGCTTCACTCTGGAAGAACCGCCTTAACCTGGAGTTCAACTATTACAACAACAAGACCAAGGGCAACCTGACCAGCATCACGGTCGCTCCATCTTTGGGATTCGACACCTATAAGGCAAATATGGGCGACCTTCGCAATGAGGGCTTTGACTTCAACATAAGTTATTCCCCGGTGCGCACAAGGGACCTTCTGGTCAATGTCACGCTCAACGGCACGAGAAACCATAACACCATACTCAAGATTTCCGACGCTCTCCAGCGATACAACGACATGGTCAATGCCGGCAGTTCAGGCTCCACCACTCCAGTATTTCTCTTCAAGGAGGGCGAATCCATGAATACCATCTACGCTGTGCGGTCGCTTGGCATCGACCCTGGTACGGGAAAGGAACTCTATATCGACCGATACGGCAACACCACATATACATGGAATGCCAAGGATCAGGTGCCAGTAGGCGTCAATGAGCCTGCTCTCAATGGCTATGCCGGACTGAATATCCGCTATAAGTCATGGGAAATAGGCACTCATCTCAATTATTCTTTCGGCGCAGACAAGTATAATTATACCCTGCACCAGAAGATAGAGAACGTCAACTATATGACAAACAATGACCGCCGTGCGCTTACCGAACGATGGCAGAAACCTGGCGATGTGGCTCTTTATAAGGCTATTACGGACAATAGTGCTACTAAGGCGACGTCAAGGTTTGTGCAAAGGGAGAAGAGGCTGAGCATGACATCACTCAGATTGGCATACAATATGGACTCTGACAGACTCCGTGGCAGCTGGATATCCATGCTTAGACTCTCCATTACGGCTAATGACCTCTTCTATGCCAGCACCATAAGGCAGGAGCGAGGTCTCAGTTATCCTTTCACCCGTTCGGTAACATTCAATGCTCAGGTGAATTTCTGACAATCGACAAAACTGCCACTGTGCCAATGGCTTTCACCGTTGGATAACAAATGGCGCAACAACGAAACAGCAAATCCACAAAACCGCATTCCACCCTATTGATTATGCGCAAAACATTATTATACATATTATCCATAATACTGCTGCAGAGCTGCTCATGGTTTGATGTAGGAACCGAGTCGGAGATTGACGAGAAGGATATGTTTGTCAATGCAGACGGTTACTACACCGCTCTGACGGGCATATATATCAGCCTTGGCGGCACCGAACTATATGGTGGCAACCTTACTCTGACTGCCCTCGAACCGCTTACCCAGCAATATAATGTCAAGGATGATGACCCTGACCGCATCGCCTGGTCACAGTTCAGATACACCACTGACGGCGGACAGGAACTCGTTTCTGCCATCTGGCTCAAGATGTATAACACCATTGTCAATGCCAATATGCTCCTTGCAAAGCTGCCGGAGGCGGAAGGCAAGATAGACAGCGACGTGATTGACATCATCCATGGCGAAGCGCTCGCTCTCAGGTCATTGATGTATTTCGACCTCATGAGAATGTTCAATGAGAGCTATGAGGTAAATCCTGAGTCGGGAAACGTGCGTTTCAAGACCGACTTCGGCTTTGTTCTCGGCAAGAAAATGACTAATGAGCAACTTATTGACACCATTGTCACAGACCTTCTGCAGGCTCGCGACTACCTGAAGAAGGACCCTCTATATTGCAACAAGACATACAGCAACCGCTATTTGGCTTACGACCGCACGCAGAGGATGAACTATTACGCCGCCACTGCCTTGCTCGCAAGGATGGAAATCTATCGCCGACATTATGCAGAGGCGGCACGCTATGCCCAGGAAGTGATGGATTCAGAGAAGTTCAGGTTCATTCTTCCCGAGGAAATCCTTGAGACTGACATCTACGGAGTGGAGCAGAAAGCCGACCGCATCTTCATGCCGGAGATGATTTTCGCCCTCTATTGCGAGAATATCCTCACAGTTTCACGCTCCTGGTACGAAGGTCTGACCGGCGATTTTGCCAAGAGCACCAACGCATACGAGGACAATGACGTGCGCAGAGCATGGCTCTACCAGAACCCGAGCGCCAACGGAAAGATAAACATGATACGCTATCAGCGGTCTGTAAAGTCGGAGGATGCCGGCAAATACGGCGACCCCGTCGTTCCTATGCTGAAAATCAGCGAGATGTATCTCATACTGGCAGAATGTAATCTCAATGGTATTGATACCAAAGAGAATGCTTTAAGCCTTCTGAACACGATAAAACTAAACCGCGGAGAGGCAGCTCTCCCGGCTACGGCTACCGCTCATACTCTGTGGAATGAACTGACACATGAGTATATCTGCGACTTCCGAGGCGAGGGACAGCTGTTCTATTATTACAAGCGCCGCAACCTCCGCGCCGTCGATGACGGAAACTATAACGGCAATACTGTCAGCGTTCCTGCTTCGGCTTATGTGCTACCGTTGCCGGATTACGAGAAACAGTTTGGATATTGACACTTTCACCTCTTACAGCAATGCGAAAAATTCTATACATAATGCTTACAGCCACAGCCCTATTGTCCGTAGCAGCCTGCTCGGAAGATACGCTGGAAGCCTACGATACATCGACCAGTGCGCTCAATATAGCACGCGGCACTGTCTTTGGTTCTGCTGCAGACTATCCAGAGAGCTATAGTTTCAATGCCTATTTCCTTGGTGGAAAGGTGACGGACTACACGCTCCAGATACCTGTTCGTCTGCAGGGGGTGATAGATTATGGTCGTGACCGTCATTTCGGAGTGATGATTTCGGAGGCAGAAAGCGAAGGTGTCACCGCCAGTTCTGCGGTGGTAAGTTTCGACAGCAAGCAAGTGTTTCGCAGCGGAATGTATCAAGACACGCTCCGAGCTACAATCCACGTCGATGAGATGGACAGCGAAATGACCTACAAAATGAGGCTGGCTCTCGTGCCGGGAGAAGATTTCACGGTGGGAGTGCCGGAGTATCAGTATGTGGATGTGCAGTTTACAAAAAACCTTACCATCGCTCCAGCCTTCTGGGAAAACAATAGCAAACTGAGAAAAATCACCTATTCAGCCCGTAAGTGTGCCGTCTTTCTGGAGATTAGCGGCATTACCGATCCGGAATGGGTGGATGATGGCAGTAGCGTTATCCTCGATTACTGGATCTCGCTCTGCAAGCAATGGTTTGAACAACATGAGGAATATGACTCCAACGGTAACAGAATATACTTTGAATAATGCGTAAAAAGACAAGAATATACTATCAGTTGCTCATCCTCGGCATCGTGATGACCTCCCTTCTCTCATGCTATGGAGATAAAGACAGCGAAGCCACAGCCGACATACAGCAGGTAACCGCCATAAATGGCATTGCCACTGACGGTTCATATACGCTCTATCAGGGGGACACTCTGAGGATAAACCCTTCGCTGACCTTCTCCGAAGGGGCTGATTCCTTGCGCTATGACTACCGGTGGGTGGTGGGCAAACAGCAGGAGATAGGCACCGGAAAGCAGTTGGAATGGGAGGTTTCACTGCCTTCTGGATATAATATGGCGACTGATATTCCTGGTGTATTCATAGCAAAAGACAGAGAAAACGGACTGGAGTTTCGCAAGACATTCTCCTTCCAGGTGCTGAGCACATACACACCGTCCTCCATTGTGGTCTATCAGAAGTCTGACGGACGCACCGAATGGATGTCGCTGCAGGGTGATGTGCGAGCTTTCACCAACTATTATCCCGACATGATAGAGCGGATAAATCCCGATGAACCCATCAAAGGCAAGTACTACGGCACGCTATATGCCCTTAATGAAATAGCCATTTTCACTGACCAAAGTCCTTCATGGGGCAGATGTGTCAGTATATGCAATGCTGATCCAGACAATGGTTTCTATCATAATGTGGGTGAATATACCGGTAATATATATAATAAGGTGTATATGGGTAGCGCTACTCAGCTGGACATCAGCAATATCACCTTCGGCTATGGCGCATCGAAATACTTCATCTGCAATGGTAATCTCCATGTCTTCAATGGTCTGGACCGCAAGCTTCCAGTCTTCAATGAGAACACTTTCGTCAAGAGTCGCAATGTGCGTCAGGCTATGTCGAGCAAGCAATTCCAGAGGTTTAAGAAAGTGACTTTCGTGCTGCATGACGACAAAACGGTGGGTTGCTACCACGTCTATAACGACCAGATGGAGCATATCAGCATTGAAGGCGAACCTTTCCGTCTCGACAGTCTCTGCGGATGCTTCACCGAAGCCACAGGAATGGGTTCCAATCAGCCATACGAAGTATATCTGATAGGCAAGCGTGACGGACAGTATGCCATATATGAATTCTACGTCAACTATGTCAAAACCAAGGTGCAGCCTATCTCCCTCAAGCGCATCATGCCGATTGATGCCGCTCTGGCACGGACCATTGGTTATTGGTGGGGCTCGTTTGGCGAGAGCTACGCTTTCTATTCTGTTGGTAATAAGGTATATCGCTTTGACTATTACAATATGAAGGAGTTTGATTCCGCGAAGTCAAAACTGCTTATCAGCCTTGATGAAGGCGAGCAACTGGTGGATGTATTCCCTCTTATCACGGGCTTAGGACTGCGTGATGAGGACGATTGCACCGTCATGCTGACCTATCGTCCTGCCACTGGCTGTTCTTCCATCCGTGTCTATGACAGCGTGACAGGCAAGCTTCTCAAGGCATATCAGGACATAATCCCCGGCTACGCCACCTACTTCACGAGGTGTATGTAGGTTTGTTGTTTCGTTGTCTGGTTGTTTTGTTGTTTCGTTGTCTGGTTGTATGCCCTTGCCAACCGCGTCAGCATTGATATAATCAAGAAATTCAACCGCGTCAGCGCGATTTTTCACTTTTCACTTTTCACTTTTCACTTTTCACTAAAAAAAAGAAGCCCCCCATCATGTCCACCGCGTCATCGTATGGAATAAGATAATCACAAAAATATAAACAATAAACACAAGAAACGCTTATGAAATGTAAACATCTACTCATCATCGCATTCTCACTTGTGGCATTTGCTGCCCAAGCCGAGACAAAGACCGTCAAAGTGGAGACTGCAGGCACCCTCTCCACCCTCATCAAAGGCAATGACCTCAACGTCACCGACCTCACCTTGACCGGCAATATCAACAAGGCAGACATCGCATTCATCCGCCAGAGCATGAAGGTGGAGACGCTCGACCTCAAGGATGCCAACATCATGGCTTACTCCGAGACTGTAGGAGAAACCACAACGGAATACCCAGCCAATGAGTTTCCAGCCAATGTCTATCAGAAAAAGGAGACTGACGATGTCATCATTCCGCTGAAGAAGATAGTCTTTCCGGCTACCATGACTGCCGTAGGGCAATACGCCTTCCAAAATTCAAGCGACTCACAACTGGAAACTGTCGATTTCTCCCATTGCTCTAACCTTGAGACCATCAGGGGCTATGCCTTCGAATTCTGCAATAAAATCACGGAGATAGACCTCTCAGGTCACGCAAATCTCAAGTCTATAGAGGAATACGGCTTCGGACAGACTGGCGCAAAGGTCATCAATCTCGAAGGATGCTCCGCCCTGGAAAGCATCGGCGAGCGTGCTTTCTACCAGAGTTATGAGTGCACCGCCGTCAATCTCAAGGGCTGCACCGCCCTCAAGACCATCGGCAATCGTGCATTCCTCAATCTCTCAAAGAACAGCGCAAAGACTGAAGGCTACAATCTCGTGCTCGATTTCAGTCCCTGCACATCGCTTGAGACCATCTGTGAGAGCGGTTGCCAGTCAGCAAAGGCTGTGGCATTCATCCTGCCGGCTTCTGTAAAGGAACTGCAGGAGAAAGCCTTCTACCTCTGCACCAATGCGCAGTATTCCCGCTATTTCTGCAAGCTTCCTGAGCTCGGAAGCGGTGCTCTGAAGTCTCTCTACAAGAAGAAGTGCTACGTTCCTGCAGGCAACAAGGCAGACTATGAAAATGCAGGCTTCACAGACGTGGAGGAATTTGACGCTACCGGCATCAAGTCCATCACCTCTTCTTTCGCTAATGGCAAGGCATACAGCATTACAGGCCAGCCTTATAACGGCAATGGCATCCGCATCATCGGAGGCAAGAAGTACTGCAAATAGCGTCTGAGGCATATATAGGTAATAGATAATAGGGAATAAGTAATAGGAGATTAGCCATGTTAGCATGAGATAATCCATGAAATTATAACAAAGGTAGATACCACGCAAGAAGAAAAGGTAATCTCCTGTTTCCTATTACTATTTCCTATTACCAGTGGAAGCCGCAACCGCGTCAGTGCGATTTTTCACTCTTCACTTTTCACTCTTCACTTTTTCACTAAAGAAGTGTAACTCGCATTCTTCACTCTTCATTCTTCACTCTTCATTCTTAATTTAAAGAAAGTCGCGTCACCGGCTGAAAAAATATTAACAACTCTAAAACCAAACAAATGAAAAAACTATTGTTACTTGTGTGCATGGCAACAATGATTTGCCCAGGAGCACAGGCAAGAAAGAAGTCAAAGGTTACCAAACCCGTAAAGAAAGAAGTGAGGCAACCGGCAGTAAAAGGTCTATTCAATGTGCAGAAGCATAAGGATGACTATTACTTCCAGATACCTGACTCTCTTCTCGGCAGACTCTTTCTCGCCACCACACGCTATATCTCCACACCGGTAGATGCTGGAGTATATGGCGGAGAACTCGCCAATGAGCAGGTGCTCTATTGGGAAAAGAACAACAAGCAGATGCTCCTGCGTGCCCATCTCTATGACATACGCGTCAAGAGCGACGACAAGATTGCCACTGCCGTGGCCAACTGCACCCAGGATCCTATCGTCTATGCCACGAAAATCGACTCCACGCTGACTGACTCCACAGGAGTGAAGCTCTACAGCATCAACGTGACCAACATGTTCAATTCCGACAATGCCGTCCTCTCTCTTGCGGAAAGCAGCAAGTCTGAGCTTGGGGTGACAGCCTTCAAGAAGGACCTCTCCTACATTGAGCGCATCAGCACGTTCCCTATCAACACCGAGATCGTCACCGTAAAGACCTACGGTTCGAAGGCAAGCACACGCATCCCTGCCGGAAAGATTACAGGTAACATCACGCTGAAGGTCAACACCTCCTTCGTCCTTCTGCCTAAAGAGCCTATGGCATTCCGTTCCTTCGACCCCCGTGTGGGCTATTTCACCGAGGAATTCACCGACTTCGGCGACGACCAGCAGCAGGTGAAGCGCCGTCAGGTCATCTCCAGATGGAGACTGGAGCCTAAGGATATCGAGGCTTATCGCCGTGGCGAACTCGTGGAGCCTGTCAAGCAGATAGTATATTACATTGACCCTGCTACACCTAAGAAATGGGTGCCTTATCTCATTGCTGGCGTAAACGACTGGAATGCGGCATTTGAAAAGGCGGGATTCAAGAATGCTATCTGCGCTAAGGAATGGCCTAACGACTCTACCATGAGTCTTGAAGATGCTCGTTACTCCGTAATACGCTATCTCGCAAGCGATATAAGCAATGCCTATGGACCACATGTCAGCGACCCTCGTTCCGGTGAAATCATCGAAAGCCACGTAGGTTGGTACCACAATGTGATGCAGTTGCTCCACGCATGGTACCAGACACAAGTAGGTGCTGTGGATAAACGCGCACAGAAGCCTGTATTCGACGATGAACTGATGGGGCAACTCATCCGCTTTGTGTCATCTCATGAGATAGGTCATACCCTCGGATTGCGTCATAATATGGGTGCGAGCCATGCCACCCCTGTGGAGAAACTCCGTGACAAGGAGTGGCTTGAAGAGCATGGACACACCGCTTCCATCATGGACTATGCCCGATTCAACTATGTGGCACAGCCGGAAGACAGCGTGACATACGCCGGACTCTTCCCTCGAATCAATGACTATGACAAGTGGGCCATCGAATGGGGCTACCGCTATTTCCCTGATTCCAAGGGCGAACGCGACGAGCGTCTGACTCTCAACAATATGATTATCAATAAGCTCAAGGAGAGTCCACGCTACTGGTTTGGAGGTGAAGGCACTGACAATGACCCTCAGGCACAGACAGAAGACCTCGGCGATGATGCCATGAAGGCAAGCACCTACGGCGTGAAGAACCTCAAGCGCGTCATGGCAAACATCCAGAAATGGAACTATGAGGAGGCTGACATGGATGCCAATCTGAAGTTTGCATACAAGAATGTAATCAATCAGATGGGACGTTTCTATGGTCATGTGCAGAAGAACATCAGCGGTGTATATCATGATTACAAGAGTGCTGACCAGGAAGGACCGGTTTATACTCCGGTTGGAAAGGACGTGCAGCGCCGCGCTTTGGCATGGCTCAACGAGAATATGATCGTGGAACCTGCATGGCTCTGGAACCAACCTTTCGCCCGCCGCATCAACCGTGTGCCAGAGAATGCCGTATATCCTATCGTGGACCGCACCCTCGATGCGCTCACATCGGCTATGACTCTCAATCTCATCAGCAAGCACTGCTATCTCGAAGACAGCTACAAGCCGACGGATTACGTCAATGACCTCCTCGGTTATATCTTCCGTTCCACAAAGACCGGAGCCAAGGTGTCCAACTATACCAAGCACATCCAGCGTCGTGCTGTCAACAATTTTGCAAAAGCATGGCGTGTGACTATGGTGGAAGACCAGCGTCCTTATGCTTACGCTGCCCTCAAGAGCATCCGTACTATGGTGCAGAATGCTAAGACATCTGATGCTGATACACGTGCTCATTACAAGGAACTTGATGAGCAGATACGCATTATCCTCACTGGACTTGCTCCGCAGAAGTCATCCAGCTCTTCTTCCGACGCAATGTCAAAGATGGGTATTGACGAGGAGGAGTCACTCATCAATCCTAACAAATACAGTCCTTGCCGTATGTTCATGGAGGAGTAACCGCCCTTTATATTGCCCGGTAACGCGGGCTACACAGTGGCTCAGGATTGTCGTCTTGACGGATGTAACAGAGCAAGCCACTATGCCAACGGCTTCTACCGTTGGATGCCAATCAGCAAGCATTGTCTTCCGGACAATGCTTGCTGTTTTTTTATATGACGTTATCGGTGTGATAAAGCACAATGGTGTAACTTGTTTGAATGTAATCGTTTACACAAAAGAAAGGCGTGAAAGTGGTATCTTGTTGATATACATGTTTTTTATTTTACTTACCTTTGCACTCATAAAACCAAACAATACTTCTAAACCTCGTAATCCCGTCGATGACTTTCATAGTCAAAGACTCAAGATATAGCCATATTCCACTTACCTGAAAACTAAGATAGAGAAGGGGAATGGCAATGAAAGTTGGAAATAAATAAAAAAAACTAAAACTCAAATTCTTTACATTATGTTAAGGTCAATATTGTTTTGCAGACGATGTCTGACATTTGCACTTTTGCTCCTTACTTCTGTTGGCGGAGCATGGGGGGATGATTACATCCATTATAGAATCTCTGGCACTACAGATGATTGGACGGTGTCCGATGCACTGAAATATAAAGTTATTGCTGACAACATAGGCTCTGTTACTATCCATCTGGACGCAGGTGTCTATGAGTTCTTTTTCAAACAACCAGACAAGTCATTCAACTTCGCTTCCCCGATAGAAGTAGGGGATGGAAACGTATATCTGCTCACCGTAAAGGACAAGCACAACGGAAAACTCACAGTGGCAACCGCTGGCGACTACACTTTCACAGTGACATGGGATGGTTCTACGCCATACATCAGGGTGGATTTCCCTGAAGATCCAAACGCAGACAAGTCCTTCTATCTTATTGTCCCAAATGAGAATGTAGGAAATACAGAGCGTGCCGTGCCTGCCTCCAAAGGCATTGCGCCTAAGAAACACACTGCCTTTCTGCTTACTGCTGGTCGTGAGCGCAACAAGTCAGAACTCAATGCCGACCTTCTGAGCATCAATCTGAAGATAGACGGCGACAAAGGACAGCAGTTGCGTTACGACAAAAACGGCAAGATACGATTCTATATCCTGCATCACAACAAGTATTTCCAGCCAGAGGAATCCGAGAATGAATTTATCATCGGCGAGGGTGCAGACAATAAAAAGGTGATGGCAACGAATGGCGTTGACTTCTATGGCATCCGCAGTCACAATATGTCAAAGACCTCAAACGGAAAATATTACACCATTCACAAGAATAATGCAGGTGACACCAAGTCGCTGACATTCATGTTCTCCAAAAAGAACAGTTCTCATACATACCAAAGAGAAGAAAACAACACAGCAACTGAAACTGCCAACAACGGCAACGCTGTCAATGGCTTCGCAAACAACGGCAACCTTATAGTAGGTTTCCTGCAGTCACGTGGATATGGTTCCGATTATTATAATGACCATATATCCGTCGGTGGCGTATATCTCATTGGTAAAATGGGAGAAAACTATACGAGCGACACAAATTTTCCGATGGACAAGATTATCTATCCGGATGGTGCAACAGAGGAAAATGCTGACTCTATAGTATATGTACGTGAGGTAAAGAAGGGCAATAACTCTTGGGATAATTTCTTCCTTTCTTTCTCCACAGGCGATAAAATGGGCAGCGATGGCATAGCATCAGGACATTGGAATCTTCTCCTCCGTCCTCATGTCCAGGACCAGATGGACGGCCAAAGCCTTGAGGGCGGTGTGTTCTTCTTCAAGAATGACGCAGGAGAGGACAATCAGCAGCAGGCGCTCAACCCGTTGCTTACCGATGCCCAGAAAGCGAGGTATGTATCGTATAAGGTGTATTTCAATGCCACTTACTCCACATATCGCATCGAGTTCTATGACAATTTCTATATTGCCGGACCTGCCGTGAACGGCATAGCAGACGACAAAACAAACAATAGCGAATATTTCAAGCCCGAATATCGCATAGCAATGCAGACGGAGACCCATCATGGCGTGACGCATTATAAATACACCGGTGAGTTCATCCAGGGCTCCACTTTCGCCTTCTTCGTCAATCCTGATACCTATACGCTCAATTATTCGGAGGATGACGACGTGGCAGATCAGGCTGAAGGAGATATGTGGCACACCCAGGCTCCAATGGACAAGAAGGACTATGCCTTCCATAACCATATCCGATGGAATACCAACGATGACAATGACAAGCAATCTCTCGGAGATGGAAACAACGGAATCCTCTGGACTCTCCCTACCGGCACATACACCCTGCGCCTCTATTACCATGCAGAAGAGGCAAATCATAACCAGCTTATCACCATCGACAAGGTGGTGAAGTTGAAGAATGCCACTTCCGAATTTGCAGAGAGCGAAGGCGGAACGAAAGAAAGTCACAACTATGGCGGATGGCGTACATTCTCTGACGACTGCGCTTTGTGGCTGCCAAACGGCGTGAGAGCCTTCTATGTCAGCGAGGTGACAAGTGAAAGCAAGGCAAGGCTTGTCGAGGTAACGGATGGCATCATACCGGCACATTGCGGTGTCCTGCTCTATGACGAGAACCTGCTCGAAGGTGAAGAGGAGATACATCTCTACCCTGTGCCAACAGACTACAGCCAAACTTTGCCTGCAGGAACGACAAACCTTCTCGTGGATTGTTATAAAGAAGACAAGACCGTCCAGCCAAGAGAGGGCGATAAGTATAACTATTTCTTCACCTGCTTCTACAAGAAGATAGGTGACCGCAGGAAGAGCAACGTCCCGATGAACTTCTGGAAGACGGTGGAGAATGCCATTGCCAAGAAGAATTACACCTATCTTAGCGTGCCGACGGACATCCATCCAGCTGCATTCGACAGCGAACACTGCAATTACCTGCAGGAACTCTTGGCTTCCAATATAGCCAACAATGCCAAGAACTACTGCTTCCTGCTCTCTCTCGATGATGTCTTTGGCACAGATACGCCGATGGGAATAGAGGTGCCGGAGGATAATGTTCTCACGGAGAAAGGGGATGTCTGGTTCAATATGCAGGGTGTACGCATATCCAAGCCTAACACTCCAGGCATCTATATCCACAACCGCAAGAAAGTGGTGGTAAGATAACAAGATTGTTGAACTCTCTCAAAATCAATTAGTCATGAAAAAGAAATATATCACTCCCACAATAGAGTACCTCGTATATGAGACGGACGAATTACTCATAACGAGTGCTTTGGATGAAGAAGGAGCAGAGCAGGACTTTGCAAAGGAGAATGATTTCTTCTTTGATGAGGATGCCGACGGCGATTTCTTCGGCGATAATCCATTCTCACAGGATATTGGTTTTTCTTTTTAGGGTGACAGGATTGTATTCCGGTAACATCCCGTTAAGATAATAGTAGAATTTTTAGGTTATAGTATAGTTATTTAGGTAATAGTTCTTTTTGAGGTAATAGATGTTCAGGTGACAAGGTATATTCATAGGTAAAACACTATATTCATAGGTAAACAGGTAACAAGGGAATGGGTAACAGGAGATTACCGTTCGCTTTCTCGGAAAACCATTGTTTAGTAGTAGTATTTTGACGGTGTGCCCATCGCGTGATGCGATGGGCACAAGTCATTTTTTGTTACGGATTGTCAGCATGAATCTCAAGTAGCCAGTGCCTGACCTATCTTCCCCCAGAGGGGGATAAGAGGGGGCTTTATATGAGGTTGGTACTGTCTTCCAGACAGTTCTCTCCTTCTCGTTTATATAATCCCGAGACTTCGTCCCGGGTTACTCTCGCTTCGCTCGGTATTGTCTTCCAGACAATGCTTGTTGGCTTGTTTCTTATATTGCCCGGTAACGCGGGCAGCACAGTAGCTTTTCTTTGATTTAGTGAAGAGTGAAAAATGGAAAGTGAATAGTGAAAAATCGCGCTGACGCGGTTGAGAGGCTTTGTTATGGGGATTATCGCGAGAGAACGGAGGTAATCTCCTATTCCCTATCTCCTATTCCCTGTTCCCTTTTATCTGCCGGTAACGCGGGCAACACGGGGGCTTGGGTTTGTTGGTTGTTTATTAAGCATTATGAATTATGAATTATGAATTATGAATTTCAAATTGACCTGCATCATCTTTATATGGAAAAAGGGGGAAATCTGGGATTAAATTACGTAAAATGTGATACAAACTTTGTTAAAAAATCGGGAAAATATTTCATTATTATAAATAATGTGTGTACCTTTGCAGTCGGAAACTCAAAATATCGATTTAGTTTTACAAGCACAACGTAATTAGAGATAACAGATTCTATAACACTATAGAGCATAGATTATTAGGATAAATAAAAATAGATAATATATAGGTATGAAAAAAATGAAAATCGTATTGGTTGCAGCATTGGCTGCAGTGCTCGCCTCATGCGGAGGCGGCAAGAGTGGCGGCAAGCCTAATTTCGGCGATAATGAGTATGCCGTCCGCACAGTTCAGGGACAAGATGCTTCCCTCCAGACTACTTATCCCGCTACTATCAAGGGTATTCAGGACGTGGAAATCCGTCCAAAGGTGTCAGGATTCATCACCAAGCTTTGCGTGAAAGAGGGTCAGCAGGTAAAGGCAGGCCAGCTTCTTTTCGTCATCGACAACGTGACTTACGCCGCTGCAGCACGCCAGGCAAAGGCTGCTGTCAACGCTGCCAAGGCTCAGCTCAACACTGCCCGCCTGACATACAACAACTCCGAGAAACTTTTCCAGAACAATGTCATCGGCTCCTACGAGCTCCAGTCTGCCAAGAACGCTATGGAGAGCGCTGCGGCACAGTTGGCTCAGGCAGAGGCTGCATACGTTTCAGCAAAGCAGAACCTTGATTTCTGCTATGTGACAAGCCCTGCCACCGGCGTTATCGGTGACCTTCCTTACCGTGTGGGTGCCCTCGTGAGCGCATCCTCACAGCAGCCTCTCACCACCGTGTCAAACAATTCATCCATGCAGGTGTATTTCTCCATGACCGAGAAGGACCTCCTTGAGATGACCAAGACAGCGGGCGGACTCCATGCAGCCATTGCCAATTATCCGGCAGTAAAGCTCCAGTTGGCTGACGGAACCATCTATGAGCACCCTGGAAAGGTGGCTACAGTGAGCGGAGTAATCGACCAGACCACCGGCAGCGTGTCAATGCGTGCCGACTTCCCTAACCCTGACCGCGTGCTGAAGACCGGTGCTTCCGGCTCTATCGTGGTGCCTCACAATGCTTCTTCCGCTGTCATCATCCCTCAGGAGGCTGTCGTTGAGATCCAGGACAAGCACTTCGTGTATATCGTTGGCAAGGACAACAAGGTGAAATATACCCTCGTTACCATCAATCCACAGAACGACGGCAAGAACTATATCATCACTTCCGGCATGAAGATCGGCGACCGCTTCGTGGTAAATGGCGTCTCTTCACTGCAGGACGGCATGGAGATCAAGCCTATCACAGAGGCACAGTATGCTGAGAAACTGAAGAAGACAGAGCAGCTCGGCGAGGCTCAGGGCGACCTTGGAAAACTGAAGAACGCTCTCGGTAAGTAATATTCGTGGTTTTGTCGTTTTGTCGTTTTGTCGTTTTGTGGTTTTGTGGTTTTGTTGATTGCAGAATGATTTCGTTTTTTCTTCTGCAAAAAAGACAAACAACCAAACAACATGACAACCAAACAACATGACAACCAAACAACATAATAAGAAAACAAATGAAATTAGATAGATTTATCACACGCCCTGTGCTTTCCACGGTAATCTCCATCCTCGTGGTTATCCTGGGTGTACTCGGCCTGGTGTCACTGCCTATCGAGCAGTACCCTAACATGGCGCCTCCTACCATCATGGTGCGTGCAGCATATACCGGTGCCAACTCCGAGACAGTGCTCAACTCCGTGCTCGCACCGCTGGAGGAGCAGATCAACGGTGTGGAAGGAATGACATACATGACTTCAGCTGCTACCAATAGTGGATCGGCTTCCATCACCGTATATTTCAAGCAGGGCATGGACCCGGACATGTGTCAGGTGAACGTGCAGAACCGCGTATCACAGGCTTCTGCCCTCCTTCCTGCCGAGGTAACAAAGGCTGGTGTGACCGTGATGAAGCGTCAGTCATCCACCGTTATCCTCTTCGGTCTGACGGCTGATGACGACCGTTACGACGATGAATTCCTCACCAACTACGCCAATATCAACGTGGTGCCTGCCATCAAGCGTGTCAACGGTGTGGGTGAGTGTCAGTGCTTCTCACAGAAGGACTACACCATGCGCCTCTGGATTGACCCTGTCAAGATGAAGAGCTACGGACTTATCCCAAGCGACCTCACCAGTGTCCTTGCACAGCAGAACATCGAAGCCGCTCCTGGCTCTGTGGGCGAAACATCTGATAATCAGTATGAATACGCGTTCCGTTACAAAGGTCGTCTGAAGTCACCTGAGGAATTCGGCGACATGATCATCAAGTCCACCCAAGACGGACAGACCATCCGCGTGAAGGACGTGGCACGTGTGGAGATGGGAGCCCTCTCCTACACCGTGGAATCACAGAACAACGGCAAGCCTTCCGTCACGATGATGGTGACACAGACCGCCGGTTCCAACGCTACCGAGATTGCCACAAACATCAAGAAGCTCCTCAAGGAGCAGGAAGCCACAATGCCTCCTGGCATCCACTTCGACATCATGCAGGACGTGACGGAGTTCCTCTTCGCCTCTATCGAGGACCTTATCAAGACCCTCTGTGAGGCATTCGTGCTCGTGTTCATCGTGGTGTATATCTTCCTTCAGGACTGGCGCTCTACGCTTATCCCGCTTATCGCCGTTCCGGTGTCACTTGTCGGTACGTTCTTCTTCCTCTACATCTTCGGATTCTCGCTCAATCTGCTGACCCTCGCCGCTCTTGTGCTAGCCATAGCCATAGTGGTCGATGACGCCATAGTGGTGGTCGAGGCGGTGCATGCCAAGCTCGACCTCGGCTACAAGTCAGCCCGCACGGCTTCCATCGATGCGATGAACGAGATCTCCGGCGCCATCATCTCCATCACCCTCGTCATGGCTTCCGTGTTCGTTCCGGTGTCATTCATGGGTGGTACGTCAGGTGCATTCTATAGAGAGTTTGGTATCACCATGGCCATCTCCATCATCATCTCTGCCGTCAACGCCCTTACCCTCTCCCCTGCCCTCTGCGCCATTCTGCTGAAGCCGAAGGATGAGGAAGGAAAGGACCGCAAGATGTCTATGATCGACCGCTTCCATACCTCTTTCAACACCGCTTACGGCAAGGTATTGGACAAATATACCAAGGGCGTGCGCCGCATCGTGGAGCGTCCGGTCATCGCTATAGGCTCTGTCATCGTGGGCATTGCAGCCCTTGTAGTGCTCATGAGCACCACCAAGACCGGTCTTGTTCCTGATGAAGACACAGGTACCGTATTCTGTACCGTATCCACCCCTCCGGGCACTTCCATGAAGAAGACCATAGAGGTGATGGACCAGGTGGACCGTATGCTTGCCACAAACCCTGCCATCGCCAGCCGTATGCGTATCACAGGTTACAACTTCATCGCCGGACAAGGCTCCAACCAGGGTACATTCATCATCAAGCTCAAGTCATTCGAAGAGCGTCAGGAGATGGAAGGCCCACTGAAATACATCGGAGTGCACAATCTCGGTTCCACAATGGTGCTCGGCATGATCTACAAGCAGACAGCCGCCATCAAGGGAGCGCAGATCCTTGCCTTCCAGCCACCTATGGTGCAGGGCTTCTCTGCCACCAACGGTATGACCTTCTCCATGCAGGACCGCACCGGCGGCGACGTGAACAAGTTCTTTGACGTCACCCAGAAATTCATCGCTGAGCTCAACAAGCGTCCGGAGATTTCAAACGCCATGACATCCTACAACACCAAGTACCCTCAGTACAAGATTGACGTTGACGTGGCAAAATGTAAGCAGAGCGGCATCGACCCATCCTCTGTCCTCTCCACCATGCAGGGCTATTACGGCGGTATGTATGCCTCAAACTTCAACAGCTACGGCAAGCTCTACCGTGTATATATCCAGGCTGCCCCTAAGGACCGTGCCGACATCAAGAGCCTTGACAACATCTTCGTGCGCACATCAGCCGGCGAGATGGCTCCTATCAAGGAATATGTCAACCTCAGCCGCGTATATGGTCCGCAGGAAATCGACCGTTTCAACCTCTTCACCTCTATCAATGTCAATGCCTCTGCAGCGGAAGGCTACTCCACTGGCGATGCTATCAATGCAATGTCTGAGGTGGCAAAGGCTTCACTTCCTGCCGGTTACACCTACGAATTCTCTGGTCTGACCCGTACGGAGCAGGAGAGCAGCAACTCTACAGCTATCGTCTTCGCTCTCTGTCTCCTGTTCGTATATCTCATTCTGTCAGCGCAGTATGAGTCATACATCCTCCCTCTGTCAGTAATCCTTTCCATTCCGTTCGGTCTTGCAGGTGCGTTCCTCTTCACCAACATGTTTGGCAAGAACAATGACATCTACATGCAGATTGCCCTCATCATGCTTATGGGTCTTCTGGCAAAGAACGCCATCCTCATCGTGCAGTTCGCTCTGGAGCGTCGCCGCACAGGTATGGCAATCTCATGGTCAGCAGTGCTCGGTGCTTCTGCCCGTCTGCGTCCTATTCTGATGACCTCATTGGCGATGATTATCGGTCTGCTCCCATTGCTCATGCCTTGGGGCGTAGGCTACAATGGCAACATGACTCTCGGTGCCGCAGCCGTAGGCGGTATGCTCATCGGTATGCTTTGCCAGATCATGATCGTGCCGGCTCTCTTCTATGTCTTCCAGACCTTGCAGGAGAAAGTCAAGCCTATCGAGTTTGAAGGCGACTCTGCAAATGTGGACTCCGAGATACGCCAGTACACCAACCCATACGTGGCTGGCGCACTGCAGGAGCAGATAGACAAAACAAGTAAATAAGTAGGGTGTCCAGTTCTATGTTCTCGTTTTTGATATGGATTTAACAATTTAATCTGTTGATTATCAATCGAAATAGCATTGTTCTCAGGTGTAATTTTAACAGATGAAAAAGTTTTGCTAATCCATGAAATCATTATGTGCTGAAGAGATATGATTATCAGTACTTTGAAACTCGTATCATGTCTTTTTTGAACTAAAAACTGGAACTTCAAACTGGACACCCTAGTAAATAAGAGTCTTCAAGAACCAAAGAAACAATGAAACTGAACAAGATAATTCTTCTCGCGACGGCATCGCTCATGATGACCGGTTGCGGACTATACAACAAGTACGAGCGTCCGGAGGTCAACACCAAAGGACTCGTACGCGACACAGTGAGCACCACCGACACGCTCGCTGTCAGCGACACTACCAGCTTCGGCAACCTGCCTTGGCGCGAAGTGTTCACCGACGCTCATCTGCAGTCGCTCATCGACACGGCTCTGAGCAACAACACCAACCTGCTCAATGCCGCGCTCAACGTCAAGATGGTGGAGGATCAGCTGATGGTGGCCAAGCTCGCTTTCGTGCCTGGTTTCACGTTCTCTCCACAGGGAACGCTGGCTTCATGGGACGGAGGAAAGACATCAAAGACCTACTCTCTCCCTGTCACCGCATCATGGAGCATCGACCTCTTCGGCAACCTTCTCAACCAGAAACGCTCCGCACAGATGTCTCTCCTTGCCACAAGGGACTATCAGCAGGTGGTGCAGACAAAGGTTATCTCCAACGTGGCAAACATGTACTACACTCTTCTCATGCTCGACAAGCAACTGGAGGTGGTCAATGACATGACTAAGCTCACCGAGGAGACATGGAAAATCATGAAGATACAGAAGGAATTGGGACGCGTAAAGGAGACTTCCGTACAGAGTGCAGAGGCTAATTACTACTCTGTACAGGCGCAAGCCACCGACCTCAAGCGCCAGATACGCGAGACAGAAAACTCACTCTCGCTCCTTCTCGGACAGCAGGCACAGGCCATCCAGCGCGGCACTTTCGAGGGACAGGCGCTCCCTTCACAGTTCTCCACCGGTGTAAGCCTGCAGCTGCTCAACAACCGTCCTGACGTACACTATGCCGAGATGTCGCTCGCACAGTGTTTCTACGATGTAAATACAGCCCGCTCACGCTTCTATCCGAGCATATCCATCTCCGGAACAGGCGCATTCACCAACTCCGGCGGTGGCGGCATCGTGAATCCAGGCAAGTGGCTCCTCTCAGCTGTCAGCTCACTCACACAGCCTATCTTCGCCCACGGACAGATAATAGCAGGACTGAAGGTGGCTAAATCAAAGCAGGAACAGGCTTTCAACACTTGGCAGAACGCTGTCCTCTCTGCTGGTTCTGAGGTGAGCAACGCCCTCGTGCTCTATAATTCTTCCGACGAGAAGTCAAAGCTGGAGGAAAAGCAGGTGGCAAGCCTGAAGAAGAATGTGGAGTACAACAAGATGTTGTTCAACGATGGATCTGCCACATACCTTGAAGTAATCACAGCACAGCAGAGCCTTCTCAATGCAGAGCTCTCAAAGGTGGCTGACGACTTCTACAAGATGCAGGCTGTCGTAAACCTCTACTACGCCCTCGGCGGAGGCAGATACTGATTGTATAATATAAAAAATTGAACAATTATGATAAGCGATAAAGCATATATAGCACCGGGTGCAAAGATAGGCAAGAACGTCACCATCTATCCGTTCGCATACATCGAGGACGACGTGGTGATCGGTGACGACTGCGTCATCTTCCCTTACGTCAGCATAATGCGCGGCACAAAGCTCGGACGCGGCAACAAAGTATATCAGAACACCGTGCTGGGAGCTGAGCCGCAGGACTTCGAATACAAAGGCGCAGAGACCTCCCTCATCATCGGCGATGAGAATATCTTCCGCGAGAACGTGGTGGTCAACCGTGCCACATTCAGCGATGGAGAGACTCGCATCGGCAACCGTAACTTCTTCATGGAAGGCGTGCACATCTCGCATGACACCAAAGTGGACGACTATGTCACCTTCGGCTACGGCACCAAGGTGGCTGGCGACTGCGAAATCCACAGCGCTGCCATCTTCTCGTCAAGCGTAATCGTCAATTCCAACGTCCGCATCGGTGGCGCATCAATGGTCACCAGCGGTGTGCGCATCTCAAGAGACGTACCTCCTTTCATCGTGGCTACCGACAATCCAGTGCGCTACGGCGGCGTGAACGAGACCCTTCTCAAGTCATCAGATACATCGGACAAGGTGATTGGCCACATCGCCAACGCCTACCGACTCGTCTTCCATGGTCAGACCAGCGTCTTCGATGCCATCAACCAGATCAAGGAGCAGGTGCCAAAGGGAAAGGAAATCAATGCCATTATCAATTTCCTGGAAAACAGCAAGCTGGGCATAATCAGCAAGATGTAACACTCACATGGGGAAGATAAAAATATCAATATAGAAAAACAAAGAAAAATATATAAAAACATATTTGATTGTTTTCACTTCTTGATGTTTTATCTTGGACAGGAATCTGTTCGAACTGTACGGTTGAAACGGGCTGAAGGCCCAAAAAGCTCATAGCCCAGGGCAACACCCTGGGTTATAATGGAATGAATACCAACGCCCTGCAAGGGCAAAAGCGTAACAGACTCATTGTTGTTGTAATGCTTTTGCCCTTGCAGGGCGTTGATATCATTCATCGTAATACCCAGGGCGATGCCCTGGGCTAAGAGCTTCTGCCCTTGCAGGGCGTATTATGTAATTTCAACCGTACAGTTCGAATCTGTTGGACGCTTGCGCAACCTCGGTAAAATACAAATGGACAGAAACGGATAACCGCAAGATTATCTGTTTCTGTCCATTATTATTTTTTTGCGCACACTGCATATCTTTTGCCACATTTCCATAATCTGCCCTCCGATTTGTCCCATTTTTCCGTCTTCGTCAAGCAGGAATCAAGCCCCTTTGTAACGCATTGTATATCAACGCATTGCAATATTATAGCTTTTACCCTCCAATATCATAGCTTTTACCGCCTAATATCATAGCTTTTGCCTCCTAATATCATAGCTTTCACTCACCGATACCATAATCATCCCCTTGCGACCTCATATTTACTGCCCACCCCAACCCCTCCCTGGAGGGGCTATTCTTTGGTTACGGATTGTCAGCATGAGTCTCAAGTAGCCAATGCCTGACCTATCTTCCCCCAGAGGGGGATAAGAGGGGGGGGCTTATATGAGGTTGGTACTGTCTTCCAGACAGCTCTCTCCTTCTCGTTTATATAATCCCGAGACTTCGTCCCAGGTTACTCTCGCTTCGCTCGGTATTGTATTCCAGACAATGCTTGTCGGCTTGTTTTCTTATATTGCCCGGTAACGCGGGCAACACAGTGGCGGGTAATCCAGGTAATAGGTATTAGAATATAGGGAATAGGAGATTACCGTTGCTGCTTATAGGGTCCTGCTAATGCGGTTATCTCAAGAGAACAAGGGTATTCTCCTATTCCCTTTTCCCTATTCCCTGTTCCCTTTTATCTGCCGGTAACGCGGGCAACACAGTGGCTTTGGTTCGTGGATAAGCATTGCGCATTGTGAATTATGAATTATGCATTGTGAATTATGAATTAAGGATTACCTCCTCCATTTATCCTTTTGAACAGGAAAAGGCGAAAATCATCGTCACGCTTCATACCAAGTTTCTTGCGGATGCGGGAGCGCTGGCTGGTGATGTTGGTGACGGTCTTGCCGAGGATATCGCACATTTCCTTCATTGATTTGCGCTTCAGGACAAGCAGACATATCTCCAGTTCGGACGGAGACAATTCAGGACAGACGTCTTCTAAAGATATATTCGCAAAGACATCATCATAGAATGCCTGCGCCACGTTGCCCAACAGTTTCTCCTGTGCCTCCGGCGAAAGGTGGCTTATCAGGCTCTCAGCCTTCGACTTTGACATATTGCTCTGCATACCAAGCATCTCAAGTGCCTTCTCTTCCTCAGTCTTTATAGCGTTTTCTTCCGCCTCTGTCCCAACAACCACAGGCTCAGATACTGTCTCCAGCATTTCATTTGCCATCACCCTGCGATGGGATGTCCGCCTGTAATTGACTATGGAAAGCACCAATATGAGGACGAAATACCAGAAAAGGAACCATACCGCATCCCAGTAAGTCTGATGACCATCGAAGATCAGCACCAGGAGATAACCCTCTGCGCTCAGTGCGAGCAGGACAAACGGGAGCACCCTGAACCGTGCCGCAGCCGCAAAGATACTGCAGGTGAACAGCATGGTGAAGCCGCAGACCTCATACATCACGTCATAACAGCAGGCTATATGCCCGCCTATCACTATCTCTGCCACTATGCGGAAATAGACAATGTAGAGGAACAGCGCGTATATCGACTGAAGAGACACACGCCGCGACCATGCCATAGTCTGGACGGAAAGCCAGAACACCAGCTGGACGTATGCCAATACCTCAAGCTGCATCTCGCAATAGCCGTTCCATCCCATGATATTATATACCACGGAACAAAGTTCGATGAAGGAAAGGAGAAAGAAACAAAGCAGCTGACGGCGACTTTTCACGTCAGCATCCTTCCCCGAGCAGATAGTTTTCCGCCTTCTTGTATGTCGAAGTAAATAGTGTCATAATCCTTAACGCTATTATGTTGTCATGCAGTCTCATTGTCCCATGTGCCGATGAACGTGATGTTCTGCCGACGAAACAATTTGACGCCCCTATGATGTCTGTTAGTAATCTCTGAGTGAATTTATGGTATGTGCATTGATGCCATGTGGATAGCACCATCTGCAAAAGTATATAATTTTTTCGAATTGGCAAAACCTTTTTGCGCTTTTGAGCCGTTGCTTCTGTGTTTTTTCCTGTTTTGATACATGAAATTCCTGAATTGATACAATAAAATGGCTGGGAGTTACGACAATAGGTTTAGCAACAAAGGGCAAAACCTATCGAACTGTACGGTTGAAACGGGCTGAAAGCCCAAAAGCTCCTAGCCCAGAGCATCGCCCTGGGTTGTAGTGGCATGAATACCAACGCCCTGTAAGGGCAAAAGCGTAACTAACTCATTGTGTTGTAATGCTTTTGCCCTTACAGGGCGTTTGTATCATTCATCATAATACCCAGGGCGATGCCCTGGGCTAGGAGATTATGCCCTTTCAGGGCGTATTGGGCATTTTCAACCGTACAGTTCGAAACCTATCTTGTGGCAATGTGACATTGCTGCTATAAAGGGATGTGGCAGATATTAAGAATGTGCGGGATAACGATAATGACGCAATGATTCAGCGTCTGCTTGTGGCTTTGGAGCGATTGGATTTTCTCCTTGAGCTGGTAGCCTTCCGACTGGATTTCTTCTGGGATTGGGCAGATATTTTGTGGTCTTGTGGTCCTGTGGTCTTTTTATTGCCCGATGATGCGTGCGACACAGTGGCTTTGTTTTTGTGTGATTCTGATGCTTCTTGCTGTGCAGTCGTTTTCTTAGGTTTGCGTTGCCATATAGGGACTATGGAGTCAGGACTTTCCATTTCCGTCTGTTCAAAGTCGAGTTCCGGAAGGTCGTCAGGGTCAGGAAGGTAAGGACCTTGCTTGTTTTCGTGATATACTCTCACCTCTACAACAGCCGTTCCACTGGTAATCATGCCGAGTTCCCTTGCTGCAGCCCATGAGAGGTCAATGACTCTGCCGCGATGGAACGGTCCGCGGTCTATTACCTTGACGACCACTTGCTTGTGATTATTGAGGTTAGTGACAAGGAGTCTGGTGCCGAAGGGGTGCGTGCGATGTGCACATACGAGGGAATCGTGGTGCATCCGCTGTCCGCTTGTGGTTCTTGCGCCCGTGGCTCTCTTGGAGTAATAAGACGCTTTACCTCTCTGCTGAGCCATTACGCCCTGCAGAGAGGTTATCACTAACATAATTATAATCAAAAGTTTATTCAATAAGCGTATTCCTTTAGACCCTCATTCAGATAAGGGTCGGTTATCATTCGATCTGGAATACCAAAGAAGAATTTGATTTTAGTGACGGTGAAAAATAAATTATTTACTTCATTCTAAATATTCTTCTTTCGTATTTATACGATGCCCTGAGCCATCATAGCCTTGGCAACCTTCATGAAGCCAGCTACGTTAGCGCCCTTGACATAGTTGATATATCCGTCAGCCTGCTTGCCGTATGTGAGGCACTGCTCGTGGATATTCTGCATGATCTCATGGAGACGACGGTCAACTTCCTCGTTGCTCCACTGGAGACGCATAGAGTTCTGAGTCATTTCGAGACCTGATGTAGCGACGCCACCAGCGTTGACAGCCTTACCAGGAGCGAAGATCATCTTGGCATTTACGAATTCCTCAGCAGCCTCAGCTGTACATCCCATGTTACTTACCTCTGCAACACAGATAGCACCGTTAGCGATGATCTGACGAGCGTTGTCGCCATTGAGCTCATTCTGGGTAGCGCAAGGGAGAGCGATGTCAACCTTTACCTCCCAAGGCTTCTTGCCAGCGTGGAACTCAGAGCCTGGGAACTTCTCAGCGTATGGTGAGCAGATGTCGTTGCCGGAAGCACGGAGCTCAAGCATATAAGCGATCTTCTCCTCATTAAGACCAGCTGGGTCATAGATGTAACCGTCAGGACCAGAGATGGTAACGACCTTACCACCGAGCTCTGTAGCCTTCTTGGCAGCACCCCATGCTACGTTACCGAAGCCACTGATAGCGATGGTCTTGCCCTTGATGTCGAGGTTGTGTGTATGAAGCATGTGCTGTACGAAGTAGATAGCGCCGTAGCCAGTAGCCTCTGGACGGATACGGGAACCGCCAAACTCAAGACCCTTGCCTGTGAGCACGCCTTCATAACGGTGTGTGAGCTTCTTGTACATGCCATAGAGATAGCCGATTTCACGAGCGCCTACGCCGATATCTCCAGCAGGAACGTCCTCATCAGGACCGATATGACGATAGAGCTCTGTCATGAATGCCTGGCAGAAACGCATTACCTCATTGTCAGAACGACCGCGGATAGAGAAGTCAGAACCGCCCTTGCCACCGCCCATCGGGAGAGTAGTAAGACCATTCTTGAATGTCTGCTCGAAGCCGAGGAACTTGAGGATAGAAAGGTTCACTGAAGGGTGGAAGCGGAGACCTCCCTTGTAAGGGCCGATAGCGCTGTTATACTGTACGCGATAGCCGAGGTTTACATGGATTTCACCGTTGTCGTCAACCCAAGGTACACGGAATGTGATGATGCGCTCTGGCTCTACGAGGCGCTCGATGATCTTTGCGCGCTCAAACTCAGGGTGCTGGTCATATACGTCTTTCACGGATTCGAGTACCTCACGAACTGCCTGAAGGTATTCATTCTCACCTGGGTGCTTTGCAGCCAGGTCCTGCATAATTTTCTCTACGTTCATGGTTAATGGACTTTAGAATGTTATTGGTTTTAGATATGGTTATATATTTATTTGCTTTATTCGGGCTTTTCTGCCCATGGTCAGGGATCGGTTACTTCCCTTACGGTGTGTCTTTCCGCCAGCTCGTGGCAGTGGTCCAGATGGCTTGCGGCTTAATCCTTTTATGGATGTTACCATGCAAGACGCACTCTGTGACTGACTCACGATGGCAAAAGTATGCAATTTCCCTGACACCTCCAAATGTTTTTTACTTTTTTGGGAAATTTTTAATTTGAAATTGACATTTTGTAAAGTGCAGATAGCGAAAACGAGTTATATCTGCTGCTTCGTCTTTACAGAGTGTCATGGATCTTTTTTAATGAAGAATGAAGAGTGAAGAATGAAGAATGGGAGTTACGTTTTACTTCTTTAGTGAAAAGTGAAAAGTGAAGAGTGAAGAGTGAAAAGTGAAAAATCGCGCTGACGCGGTTGGGGACCATTTATTGAGTTATCATTCTCATTCTTCAGTAATCCCCCAATCCAACAAGCCCTTACCTTCTTCGTCCAGCTCAATGCCGAGACCTATTACCTTTCGTTTGTCCGCCTTGAAAGGTTCCAGATATTTGTTTGCCGTAATCTGCTGGATGGCAGCCTTCTTTCCACCATTGTTTCTCAGTTTTAGTTCGATCACGTAAATGTAGCGGGAAGTCTGGACAATGAGGTCGATTCTTCCAGTGGAAAGCATATGTTCTACCTCAACTTTCAGTCCGATGGCATTCAGAATCGTGCTGAGGATGAGACGGTAGCGCTCTTCCATATCCATCGAGGCAAGCTTCTTGTTGCTGTAAGGCACGTCCGCAACCAATGCCTTCAACGTTTTCATGGCATCAGCAATCTGCCCTGTTCCCAATTGGCGGAACAACCCACTTTGCAGACTTATGATATCGCTTTCCGATTGCATCGTCAAGGCAGGCAGCACTACCTCGTAAAGAGCCTGTTTCACTTCCTGATTTGGAAAGCCCAGGAAATATCCGAATTCATCATTGCTCTTGATGGTAAGATAACCCGTCTGGTACAGGAAAAGCTCTGCACCACCATTGATTACATCAGAACTCTCAAGAGTCTTGCGTAAAATCGGACAATGTTCGAAATTGCGCAATCGCAGCTCCATGTTATCAACAAATTTCGGCAGCATGGAAGTTGCCCCTGATGAAACCCAGAAGCAACCCAGATCTTGGGTATCAAGCGCATTGAGAAGACTGAAAGGATTGTAGATGTCCACCATATTTCTGCGACTGAAATGGTAGCCATCGTAGTAGTCTTTCAGGTTATCGTGAGTCTGCTGCAAGGTCCACCCGTTCACTTCAGCCATCCTTTCCAGCTCAGGCTTGAAGTTCTCCCCGATCTCTTCTTCCGTAATACCACAAATGGCAGCATATTCAGGCAGGAAACTGATATTGGTCAGGTTGTTGAGTACCGAAAAAAGAGAAATCTGAGTAAATTTGGTGATGCCCGTGATAAAAACAAAGCGCTGATATGCGTCATCAGCCTTCAGGATGGCAAAGACCTCACGATATATCTCGGTGCAGGCCTCGTGGTCCGGTGTCTTCCAGGAGTGCTGGAGAGGTGAATCATATTCATCGATAAGAATAGCGACTTTTTCGCCTGTTTGTTTGTATGCCTTCGTGATAATGGCATCGAATCTGTCGGCGAGTTTGGCTGTAAGGTCTGGCGTGATGGCATACATTTCCTCGTATTCCTTGAATCGCAGGTTCAGGTAAGAACGTAGAGTGCCAGCATTGGCACCGCCTCGGCTCATGTCAAGTCGGACAACCGGGTGTTGCTTCCAATCTTTTTCCAACTCCATGATTTTCAATCCCTCAAAGAGATCTTTTCTGCCTTCGAAGTAAGCCTGGAGTGTATCGACAAGCACGGATTTACCGAATCGGCGAGGACGGCTCAAGTAATTATACTGTATGCCATTGTTCGCCAATTTCCAAATCATGTCACTCTTATCTATATAGAGATAACCTTCTTCTCTAATTTTATTGAAAGACTGTATGCCAACAGGCATCTTTCTGTATTCTTTGTTTGCCATAACTATTTCTCCTATTCCTACATTCGTCGCAAAGATACGGATATTATTTGAATTATGCAAATTTTCAGCAACTAAACATGTTGAAAGAGAATGCTTTCACAAATGAATAAACATCCAAGCGACAAAAGGAAAGATTTCGAACTGTACGGTTGAAATGGGCTGAAGGCCCAAAAAGCTCATAGCCCAGGGCATCGCCCTGGGCTATAACGACATGAATAAACTCGCCCTGCAAGGGCAAAAGCGTAACTGACTCACTAAAGTTTCCCACCCCTAAAAATCAAGGCATTTGCAGATGTAACACCCTGCAAAGCCCTGTAGATATGGGGCTTT